>JBGSWX010000517.1:0-11800 GCA_041751695.1 Burkholderiaceae bacterium
GCGTGGCGCTGGCGCGCGCGCTGGCAACGTCGCCGAGCCTGCTTCTGCTCGACGAGCCGCTGTCTGCGCTCGATGCCAAAGTGCGCGAGCGGCTGCGCGGCGAGATTCGGCAATTGCAGCGGCGATTGCGCGTGACGACAATCATGGTGACGCACGATCAGGAAGAGGCGCTGTCGATGGCCGATCGCGTCGTCGTGATGAACGATGGCGTCATCGAACAGGTCGGCTCCGCGAGTGAAGTCTACGAGCGTGCTGCGACGCCGTTCGTTGCGGACTTCCTGGGCAAGGTCAACGTCTTGAAAGCCACGTGTCTCGGCGCCGGGCAGTATCGCGTCGGCAGCGTCGAGCTGTCGTTGCCTGTGAACGGCGATGCAGCCGGCGAGGCGGTGCGCATTTACATGCGGCCCGAAGACCGGCACGTCGAAGGCGATATCGCCAGTCTTCCTAATCGCTTGCGCGGTCGAATCGCTCATATCGACTACCTCGGCACGTTTTGCCTGGCCGAGCTGCGCAGCGAAGCGCTCGGCCAGCCGATGCTGATTTCGTACTCGCTGAATCAGATGCACGACCTCGGCGTGCGTGAGGGTGCCGAAGTTGATATTGCATTGAGAGTCGATCGGGTGCGCGTGTTTCCCGACAACGCTGCGAGGCAAGTGACGGGATGAAGCACCCTCGCGCTGCGCGCGGTCTCTCCGGGAGGGACGCTGCGCTTTTTGGGGCGGCCCGGCGAAGCGCATGAGTTCGATCGCTCTGCCCGCACGCAACGTCGGCGCTCCATCGCGCTTCGCACTTGCTGGTGAAGCGTTGGCGGCGCGCGGCGGCATCCTGCTGCTGGTACTGGCGCTGTTCGTTTTTCTGACGGTGCCGTTGGCGATGCTCTTTGCGCGCAGCGTCGAAGATCGTGCCGGCGACTTTGTCGGGCTGGCGAACTTCGTTCAGTACGTGCAATCGCCCGCGCTGGCGCGCTCGACCTGGAACACGCTGACGTTCGCGCTGTGGACCACGCTGGTCACAGTACCGCTGGCGTTCGTTTTCGCCTACGCGATCCAGCGCAGCTGCATTCCGTTCAAAGGAATCTGGCGCAACGTCGCGATGATTCCGATTCTTGCGCCGTCGCTGCTTGCGGCCATCTCGTTCATCTATCTGTTCGGCAATCAGGGCGCACTGAAATTCATGCTCGGCTGGGTCGGCCTGCAATCGATCTACGGCATGCCGGGCATGGTGATGGCGATGACGTTCGCGTCGTTTCCGCATGCGGTGATGATTCTGATGGCGGCGCTTGCACTGTCGGATGCGCGTCTGTACGAAGCCGCCGATTCGCTCGGTACCAGCGAGCGCCGCAAGTTCATGACGATCACGCTGCCGGGTGCCAAGTACGGTTTGATCTCCGCCGCGATGGTCGTTTTCACGATGGCGGTGTCCGAGTTCGGCGTGCCGAAGGTCATCGGCGGCAACGCCAACGTGCTCGCGGTCGATATCTACAAGCAGGTGATTGGCCAGCAGAATTTTTCCATGGGTGCGGTGGTAGGACTGGTGCTCCTGTTGCCGGCGGTGGCGGCGTTTCTGATCGACCACGCGGTGCGGCGCAAACAGCAGGCGCTGTTGACGGCGCGCAGCGTGCCGTATCAGGCAAAGCCCTCACGTGTGCGGGACCGGGCGCTGCTCGCTTTTGTCGTGCTGATGTCTGCACTGCTGCTGATCGTAGTCGGCATGGCCGCATTCGGCTCGGTCGTCAAGTTCTGGCCGTACAACCTGTCGCTGACGCTGACTCATTACACGTACGGCTTCGAAGAAGCGGGCATAGAGCACGCTTATCGCAACAGCCTGGTGATGGCGCTCATTTGCGGCGTGCTTGGGGCAGCGATCACATTCGCGGGCGCATATTGGCTCGAGAAGACGCGTGGCGCCGAACTGCTGCGGCCGTTAATCCGCTTGCAGGCGATGTTGCCGATGGCGGTGCCCGGGCTGGTGCTCGGCATCGGCTACATCCTGTTCTTCAACGCGCCTGCGAACCCGCTGAATTTTCTGTACGGAACGATGGCGATCCTCGTTCTATCGACGCTAATTCACTTTTATTCGTCGAGCCATCTAACGGCCGTCACGGCGCTGAACCAGATCGACCGCGAGTTCGAGTCGGTGTCGGCGTCCTTGAAGGTGCCGTTCTACAAGACGTTCTGGCGCGTGACCGTGCCGGTGTGCTTGCCGTCGATCCTGGATATCGGCCGCTACTATTTCGTCAATGCGATGACGACGATATCGGCGGTCGTGTTCTTGTATTCGCCGCAGACGACACTGGCGGCGATTTCGATTTTGCAGCTCGATGAAGCCGGCGCGATCGGATCGGCGGCGGCGATGGCGACTCTAATCGTCGTCACTTCGGCGGCCGTGACAGCGCTACTGTTCCTCATCGAGTGGATTCTGATTCGGCGCACGCAAAAGTGGCGCAACACAGCCAGGACCTAGGGGACACAAAAATGATTCGCGGCAACGATCCGATACTTCTCACACCAGGCCCGCTGACGACGTCACTGCGCACCAAGCAGGCGATGCTCAACGATTGGGGCTCGTGGGACGCAGCTTTCAACTCGATCACCGCCAGCATTCGGCGCGACATGGTCGAGGTCGTCAACGGCGGCGACGACTACACATGCGTTCCCATGCAAGGCAGCGGAACATTTTCGGTCGAAGCTGCCATCGGTACGCTGGTGCCGCGCGACGGCAAGGTGCTGGTGCCGAACAACGGCGCTTATTGCGCGCGCATCGTTCGCATCTGCAAATATTTGAATCGCGCGGTCGTCGATCTCGCGGTTCCGGAAGATCAGCCAACCACCGCGGCGATTGTCGATGCCGCGCTCGCCGCCGATCCGTCGATCACGCACGTGTCGCAAGTGCATTGTGAGACCGGAGCCGGCGTGCTGAACGACTTGGCCGGCGTCGCGCAAGCCTGTCGCAAGCACGGTAAGGGCTTGATAGTCGACGCGATGAGTTCGTTTGCGGCGCTGCCGATCGACGTGCGCGCTGTTCTGTTCGATGCGCTGGTCGCTGCGAGCGGCAAATGCCTCGAAGGCGTCCCCGGCATGGGCTTCGTGATCGTGAAGAAAGCGCTGCTCGAAAGCCGTGCCGGCAACGCGCATTCGCTGGCGATGGATCTGCACGACCAGTACGTGTACATGGAGAGAACGACGCAGTGGCGCTACACGCCGCCAACGCATGTCGTCGCAGCGCTGCGCGTTGCGATCGATCAATACAAGGAAGAGGGCGGCCAACCCGCACGGCTCGCGCGGTATGCAAACAATTGCGCAACGTTGATTGACGGCATGGCGAAGCTCGGCTTCCGACCATTTCTCGCATCTGCCGTGCAGGCGCCGATCATCGTCACGTTCCACGCGCCAGCCGATCCAGCCTACAGCTTCAAGACGTTCTACGAAATGACGCGCGACCGCGGCTACATCCTGTATCCGGGCAAGCTGACGCAAGTCGAAACGTTTCGCGTCGGGTGCATCGGCGCAATCGATGCAAACGAGATGCGAAATGTCGTGAGCGCGGTCGAGCAAACATTGAAAGCGATGGGAATTAAGCAGGTTGCGCCTGTTGCTCAGCGCAGGGCCGCTTAGGTTGGTGTTGCTCCGTCGCGGCGCGCAAGCGTTGGGTGGAGCTGCCCTGCCTGGGCGTCGGGCACGTCGTGCCGACCGCTGCGGTACTCGCAACGCCGCGCGAAATAAGGCTAAAGCGTTATTTAGCTTAAGAGCCCCCGGCGTCGCTCCGTTCCTCGGGCAACTCTCAGCACTACATGAAGTCTTCAGGCGCAAGCGGCCCTAGCAGCTCAACTTGGACGCGGCGCCAGAAGCTGGCTGGCTCACTGCGCAACGTGCTCGCATCCTTGACATCGGTCGAGACCCACGCGAGCCCGTTTTCGTCGAGCGCCATTTTCCACACGCGGTCGCTTGACGTGACTCGATCGAACGCTTGCAATACTTGCACTGCGAGCTCGGGGCTCTCGACCACGATTCCGAGTTCACTGTTGTACCAGGCCGAGCGTGGATCGAAGTTCATTGAGCCGATCAACACCGTGCGTTGATCGATGACGAAAGCTTTCGCGTGCAGGCTCGCTTCGCTGCCGGGCGCAAGCGAAGTTTCCTTGGGGCCTGCGCCGATTTCCGGCACTGCGGTCGGCCTCAATTCATACAGCGTGACGCCATGCTTCAGCAATGCCGGTCGATACTTCGCGTAGCCGGCGTGCACCAGTGGTACATCGGTTGCGGCCAGTGAGTTGGTCAACACGCGCACCTTGACGCCGCGATCGATCAAGCTTTTCAATAGGCCGGTGCCGGTGTCGCCCGGCACGAAGTACGGCGACACCATCAACAAAGACTGCCGCGTCGCACGCAGTCGCTCCGCTACTTCCGTCAAAACATAGCTTTCGACTTCTGGCGATTTATCGGCGTCGAACTTCGACACCGGATCGACCACCGCGTGCGCGGTCGCCCAGACGGTCGCGCGCCGACTTGCGAACAGATCTGCCATGGGGTCGCTCTTCCTCAGCGACTCCCCGTAGGTCGACGCCTTGATCTGGCCGAGGCGGCTCTCGAACTCTGCGAGCTTCGAGGGCAGTTTTTCTTTGTCAGCCGGTTGGGGCATCGAGATCGGCAGCGCCCATTCGCTATTCCAGTAACGATCGAAGCTACGTGAAATCTCGCGCGTTACAGGGCCCAATGTCAGCACGTCGAGATCGGCGAAATTCGTTTCGCTCGGGCCGCTGAAATACTTGTTGCCTAGATTGCGTCCACCGATGATCGCGCCGACGTTATCGGCAATCCAGGCCTTGTTGTGCATGCGGCGATTCAACCGCTCGCCGTCGGCGATGAACTCAAGCAGGCGCGCCGGGCCAAACCCGCGCGATGCGAAAGGATTGAAAACGCGCACTTCGATTCCGGGAACCGACGCCAGCAACCTAAGATCGACTCCCTGCCCGGAAGCTGACAAATCGTCGACCAACAATCGAACGCGAACGCCCCGTCGCGCGGCGTCGATCAACTCGCCGAGTAATAGCGAGCCGCTTTCGTCGCCGAAAATTGCGTAGTACTGAACGTCCAGTGTGCGCGTGGCGCGCTGGGCGAGGCCAACTCGCGCGGCAAACGCTTCCACGCCCTGGCCGAGCAGAAACAGGCCCGATTGCCCGGCGCTCGAGGTACGAGGGCGCAGCGCTGCGACCCGTTTGCCAAGCGGGGTCGTTTCGGGCGCCGTTATGACGTACGACGGCGTCGGCGGCTCCTTCGGCTTCGGCGTCGTGGTACACGCCGTCAGCATCGCCGCCAGAATCGCCAGGCAATACGCAGAAGTCTTCGGATGCAGCACGTTATTCATCCAGTAAGTGTCGATGGAACGAGCGGATTCGATCGCCTCCCATCACAACGTGCAGACTAACAATTCGGGGGACCGCCTGAAGGCCTTATGGGAGCGCCTCTTCGTCTAGGCAGCCTTTAACGCCACCACGCCGATCACCACCGCGCCCACGCCGGCCCAGCGGCGCGCGCTCAATCGCTCTTTCAACAATCGCGCACCGATCAGCGTGGCGAATAGCACCGACGTTTCCCGTAGCGACGCCACCAACGCTACCGGCGCCTTCGTCATCGCCCAGACTGATATCGCGTACGCGCCGGCCGACAATCCGCCGCCGATCAATCCGTGCCAGCGCCGCTCGGCCAGCGCGGTGATGAACGCTCGCTTTCGCGTCACCAGCATGTAAATCGAAAACGGAATCGCGTCGAGCACGAAGAGCCAGACGATGTAGGCCCAGGGATCGCCGGCAAGACGCGCGCCGGTGCCGTCGATGATCGTGTAGATGGCGATCACGGCCGCGTTTGCGAGAGCGAAGCCGACTGCGCGTCCATGGCCCGCCAACACCGGCGCGTCGCCGGTGGGACGCAACGCCAGTGCGATGACGCCGATTGAAATCATCAGCATGCCGAGCCAGCTTATCGGCGCGGGAAGCTCGCGCAGCCAAACAATGCCGAGTACCGCGGTGATCAGCGGCGCGACACCTCGCATCAGCGGATATACCAGCGACAACTCGCCCGTGCGATACGCGTTCACCATCAAGAAGTAGTACGCCAGGTGCGTGATGATCGAGCCGAAGATGTACGGCCAGCTCGCGGGCGCAGGCAGCGGAACGACGAACAGGAACGGAATAGCGATCAAGCCCGCACCGGCGACGATGGTGGCGGTGTCGAGCAGCACATCGTCGCCACTCTTGATCATCGCGTTCCACGACGCGTGCAGCAGTGCTGCGAGCAGCACCGCTAGCGTGATCTCTAAGCTCAAAGTGCGAAGCTCAAAGCGGCAGCACGGCGTCGGCAGCGGTGTACGAAAGGCCCAGCGCTTTGGCAACTGCCCTGTACGTCACCTTGCCTGCGGCGATGTTCAGCCCCGCTTTCAAGTGCGGATTCTCCGACAGCGCGCGGCGCCAGCCTTTGTTCGCCAACTGCAGCGCAAACGCCAGCGTTGCGTTATTCAGCGCATAAGTCGATGTGCGCGGCACCGCGCCCGGCATGTTGGCGACCATGTAGTGCACGACGCCGTCGATGACATAGGTCGGGTCGGCGTGGGTAGTCGGGCGCGACGTTTCGCAGCTGCCGCCCTGATCGATCGCAACGTCGACGATCACCGAGCCGCGCTTCATCTGCGGCAGCATCGCGCGCGTCACGAGCTTCGGCGCCTCGGCGCCAGGAATCAACACCCCGGAGATCACCAGATCGGCGCGTAAGACTTCGCGCTCGACGTTGTCCCGATTCGAAAATATCGTCATCACGCGCGCGCCGAGCATCGAATCGATGCGGCGCAGTGCGTCGATCGAGATGTCGATGACGACGACTTCGGCGCCGGTGCCCACGGCCATCTGTGCTGCGTTGATTCCCACCATGCCGGCGCCGAGTATCACGATGCGCCCCGGCGGGACGCCGGCAACGCCGCCGAGCAACATGCCCATGCCGCCCGCGGATTTTTCGAGACAGCGCGCGCCCGCCTGTACCGACAATCGGCCGGCCACTTCGGACATCGGCGCCAGCAGCGGCAAGCCGCCGGTCGGCGCGGTGACGGTTTCATACGCGATGCAGATTGCGCCGCTCTTCAACAGATCGGCCGCTTGCTCGGGATCGGGCGCCAGATGCAAGTAGGTGAAAAGAATCTGGCCCTCGCGCAACATCGCGCGCTCGATCGCCTGCGGTTCCTTGACTTTGACGATCATCTCGGCGCGCTTGAATACTTCTTCGGCGCTCGCCGCGATCTCGGCGCCTGCACGCCGATAGTCTTCATCGGTCGCGCCGATGCCGGCGCCGGCGTCGGTTTGCACCAGCACCGCGTGGTTGTGCATCGTCATCTCGCGCACCGAAGACGGTGTCAGGCCGACGCGATATTCGTGAACCTTGATCTCTTTCGGCACGCCGACCAGCATTCGTCCCCCTAGGTTTTTACTCGCCGCGAATCCGGATCGTAAGGGGCTTTCAACGAGACGGTAGCGGCGACGCGCTCGCCGGCCAGATCGATCTCGTACTCACCGCTTTCGATCCACGCTCGATCGGCGAAGCCATCGGCGCGCGTTATCAGTCCGAGCGCAACGGGTTTGCCGATTGTGTGTCCGAATGCCGCCGACGTGACGAAGCCGATCGGCTCACCGTTGCGCAGGATCAATTCGTTGCCCCAGACGTTGGTGTGCGCCGCATCGATCACTAGCGAAACGACGCGGCGCTTGAGCGCACTACGATCGATCGCGGCGAGCGCGTCACGGCCGCGAAATCCGCCCGGCTTGTCGAGCTTCACGGCGAACCCGAGGCCCGCGTCGTACGGATTGATGTCTGGCGACAACTCGCGGCCCCACGCGCGATAGCCCTTTTCCAGGCGTAACGAGTCGATTGCGTAGTAGCCCGCGTTCGCCACGCCCAGGTCGCTGCCTGCCGCCATCAGCGCTTCGTACACGCCGACTGCGAACTCCACTGGAACATAAAGCTCCCATCCAAGCTCACCGACGTAGGTGAGCCGCGTTGCGCGCACGGTCGCGTAGCCGACGTCGATCGCGCACGACGCGCCGAACGGAAAACTCGCCGGCGAAAAGTTCGCGGTCGAGACTCGCTGCAGCAGCTTGCGCGACCGCGGGCCCATCACCGCAATCACTGCATACATCGACGTGATGTCGAAAACTTCGCAGCGCGGCGTATCGGGCAGCGCTGCGAACGCGCGTTCGATCACGTCCCGGTCGCGCACCGCTTGCGCGCTGCCGGTCACTATCTTGTATTCGTTGTGATCGAGCATCGTGACCGTGAAGTCGCTCTCGTACCCGCCGCGATCGTTCAGCATGCCCGTGTAAACGGTCGTGCCAGGTTCGACGGGCGCGTCGTTGGCGATGATCGCGTTCAATGCGCGGCGCGCGTCCGGGCCTTTGATCAACAGCTTCGCGAACGAGCTCATGGCGAAAATGGCGACGCGCTCGCGGCAGGCGCGGTGCTCTTCGGCTACCCATGCGTGCCAGTTCTGGTGGCCCCAGCCGTATTCGATCTGCGCCGGCTCGCGCGACGGCGCGAAAAAGTTCGCGCGCTCCCATCCCATCTTGGAGCCGAAGCACGCACCGGCGTCGCGCAGCAGCGCATATAGCGGCGAGCGTCGAAACGGCCGCGCACTTTCCAACTCGCGATTCGGCCACGGCATCTTGTAGTGCATGCCCAGCACCTCGCCGATGCGATCGGGCAGCCAGTTTTCGTTCGCGTTGAATTGGTTAAAGCGGCGAATATCGACCGGCCACAAATCCAGTGTTGGTTCACCCTGCACGATCCATTCGGCAAGTGCCTTGCCGGCGCCGCCGGCGGACGCGATGCCCATCGAGTTGAAGCCGCAACCGACGTAGAAGTTTTCGAAGCCGGGCGCCGGCCCGACGATAAAGTTGTTGTCCGCAGTGAACGATTCCGGGCCGTTGTAAAACTGCTTTACCTGCGCGGTTTCGAGTGCCGGCACGCGGATCATCGCGTTCTCCAGCAGGATTTGAAACGCGTCCCAGTTGTCGGGCAGTAACTGGAACTCGAAATTTTCGGGGATGCCGCCGCGATGCGAGGCACTCTGAAGCCACGGCGTCGCGTTCGGCTCGAATCCGCCCATCAGCAGCCCGCCGACTTCTTCCTTGAAGTAAATGTAGCCGTCGGGATCGCGCAGCACCGGCAGATCGCGATGCACGCCTTCGATGCGATCGGTGACGATGTAGTAGTGCTCGCAGGAAAACAACGGCACCGTGACGCCGATCTGGCGCGCAACTTCGCGCGACCACTGGCCACCGCATAGCACGACGATCTCGGCGTCGATCTCGCCTTCGTCGCCAGCTTTGTTGCGCCAGCTCAAACCCGAAACGCGGCGCGTGCGCGATGAAGAAGAAACTTTTAACCGCGCCGCACGCACGTTCTCGAAGATCTTCACGCCGCGATTGCGGGCGCCCTTTGCCAGTGCGAGCGTCAAGTCCGCGGGGTTTGCCTTACCGTCGCCCGGCAACCACGCTGCGCCGTGCAGGTCTTCGGTTGCCATGATTGGATAAAGCTTCGCCGCATTGGCGACCGAAATCACCTCGCAATCAACCCCGTGTGCGCGCGCCACCGCCGCGGTGCGCTTCAGTTGAATCATGCGGTCGGCAGTGCGCGCAACCGCAAGCGAGCCGCATTGCTTCCAGCCGGTGCCAAGCCCGGTCTCCGCTTCGAGCTTCGCATACAGCTCGGTCGAATAACGGATAAGCCGCGTCATGCTCTCGTGCGCGCGCAGCTGACCGACGAGCCCTGCGGCGTGCCATGTCGTGCCCGATGTCAGCCTTCCCTGTTCGAGCAGCAAGACATCTTTCTCGCCGAGCGCCGCCAGGTGATACGCGACGCTGCAGCCCATGATGCCGCCGCCGATGACGACGATGCGTGCGGCGGGGAGGGGCGTGCCGGAGGTAACCAGACTGTCGCCGCTCATGTGGAATTTTCCGGCAGGCGAAAGCGTTGCCGAAATGCACGCTCGCCCGCAGAAGAAAAATCGACGACGCGCGAGTTCTTGGCGCGGCGCGCCCAGCCAAGCTCATAACACTGGTTCAACAGCGCTGCACCCACGGCGCCCGCCAGATGATGCCGTCGCACACTCCAATCGAGACATGCGTGCGATAGGCGACGGCGTTGTGCGGCAAGGTTCTCGACGTCAATTCCTGTTTCACCGAAGAACTGTTTGCCGGTTCGGGTAAGGACGAGTTCGTCTGCTACACGCCGCAGGTACCGGCGACGCTCGAGACTGTCGAATGCGAGCACGCCCAGCTCGCCCGCGAGATGGTCGTAACACACGCGAGCTTTTCGCAGCGCCGGCTCGCGTGGGCTCGAGCGAACGCGCAGCGCGCCGGTGCGATACGCAACTCCCATCAGGCTTTCAAGAAGGTGCGCGACGTCGCGGTCGGCCAATCGAAAGTAGCGGTGCCGTCCCTGGCTCTCCACGACGATCAACCGTGCATCGAGCATCTTGGCCAGATGAGAGCTGATCGTCTGCTTCGTCAGGTTGGCAACGCCGGCCAGCTCGGTCGCGGTCAGAGCCTCGCCTGCCATTAACGCCGTCAGTATTTCGGCACGCGCGTGGTCGCCGACCAAAGCGGCAATACGAACGATGCTGGGACCGTCTTTCACGGTTCGAGCTTAGTCGAACCATTGCGGCGCTACAAGGCGTATCGTCTTCCCGTCTAAAGCGAGAAAACATGAAGATCACCTGCTTCATCCGCTACGAGATCGATCCCTTCCAGCGCGATGCCTTCAGGGAGTACGCGGACAACTGGGCGCGCATCATTCCGCGCTGCGGCGGCGATCTTGTCGGCTACTTTCTCCCGTACGAGGGAACCAACAACGTTGCGTGGGGATTGATCGCCTTCGACAGCCTTGCTGCCTACGAGACGTATCGGGCGAAGCTCAAATCCGACCCTGAAGGCCGCTCAAACTTTGCATTCGCGCAGGCCAAGCGGCTGATCTTTCGCGAAGAGCGAACTTTTCTCGAAGTCGTTGAAAGCACGTTTCTTTCGTAGAGGCGAGACTTACGCGCTCTTCAGGTGCCACGCTTTTGGTCGCGTGAACGCTTCGATGCCGTACGTCGACAACGTTAGCCCGACGCCCGAGTGACCGACGCCGCTCCACGGTAATCGGGGACTGACGCGGTCACAGCAGTTCCAGTACACCGTGCCCGCGTGCAGCTGCGACAAGATTGATTGCGCGCGCTGTTCATCGGTTGTGTATACGCCTGCCGTCAGCCCGTATTCGGTGTCGTTCATCAGCCGCACGGCTTCATCGTCGCTCGCCACTTTCTGAATGCCGATAATCGGGCCGAAGCTTTCTTCGCGCATCACTTCCATCGAATGATTGACATGCGTCAGCACCGCGGGCGAGAACCAGTTGCCGGGCTGTTGAACGCGAGCGCCGCCGAGGACGAGCTTGGCGCCTTTGCCGACGGCGTCAGCGACTTGCCGCTCGAGTACGTCGATCTGCGGTGCGCGCGTGAGCGGGCCGATGTAGGTTGCCTCCGACGTCGGTTCGCCCAGCTTGAAGCCTTCGACTTCTTTGACGAACGCGCTGACGAAGTCCTCGTAGATCGTTTGATGCACGTAGATGCGCTCGACCGAGCAGCAGCTTTGCCCGGTGTTGTACATCGCGCCGTCGGCGAGCGACGCCGCAGCGTTGGTGACGTCAACGTCTTCTCGCACGTAGATCGGATCCTTGCCGCCGAGCTCGAGCTGCAGCTTCACCATGCGCGGCCCGAGCTCGCGCGC
>JBGSWX010000518.1:0-3457 GCA_041751695.1 Burkholderiaceae bacterium
ATGGGCGCGATGCGCGCGGTCGAAGTACAGCCGCGCCCATTCAAGCACGCGCGCCTCGTCCCAGCTGATGAACGCGTCACGCAACAAAGACACCGCGTCGTACGCGATCGGCCCGACCACGGCATCCTGAAAGTCGAGCACGCCTGGGTTGGGTGCGCTCACCATCAGGTTGCGCGGCATGAAGTCGCGATGCACGAACACGCTCGCCTGCGCCAGATTCGCGCGCACGATGCGCGTAAATATTTGCTCGAGCGAGTCGGCTTGCGCCGTGCTCAGCTCGTGTCGCAAGTGCTGCTTGATATACCAGTCCGGGAACAGACGGAGCTCGCGCCACAACAGCGCTTCGTCATACGGCGGCAGAAGTCCATCCCGGGTGAAAAGCTGCCAGCGAATCAGCGCGTCGATCGCGTCGCTGAACAATGTCGATGCATTGTCTTCGGTGAGCGCCGTCAGGTAGGTCGTTTCGCCCAGGTCAGTGAGCAACAGAAATCCTTGCGCCATGTCGCTCGCGAGGATCTCGGGAGCGTTGATGCCGGCTTGCCGCATCAGAGCGGCAATGCGAACAAACAGCCGTGAATCTTCGCTCTGGGGCGGCGCGTCCATCGCGATCAAGCTGCGAGCTTCGGCATCGATACGAAAGTAGCGCCGCGAACTCGCATCGACCGAGGCCGGCCGCAACGTAGCCACCATCATGCCAAAGCGAGGTGCCAGCGATTCCAGCCAAGCCGCGAGCGAGGCCAGGCGCACATCGGCGGATGATGCGGGAACGGTTTGATTCATGCAGGTGTCCTGGACTCTGGCCACGTGTGCGAGTTGTTGCGCAGGGTCTCGCGCAGATTCTTGAGGAAGCCGGTGCCTATAATCCGCTCGCCCTGCCAAGGCACTTGCTGGCCAAATAAGAGCTCCCGTAGATTCTAAATGCCGCGCTTGCCGGTGACCGCTCGGTCGATTTCTTTTTACGCGCTGATTCCGTTGCTGTTCGCGGGACACTTCATCGCAAGCACGCCCGCGTGGTCGCAGACGATCACAGATCCGGACCCAGCGCGGCTGCGCCTAAAACTTGAACGCGAGCTCGACGAGAATCGCGCGCCGGCACCAGGCGGAGCGCCGACGTTTGCGCGCGCGCAGAGTATCGAAGGCAGCGTCAACGAGCGGCTCATCCTGCGCGGCGACGCCGAGATACGGCGCGCCGGCACGGTGTTGCGCGGTGACAGCATCACGTACACGCAGGCGACCGACATCGTCAATGTCGAAGGCAACGCGCGCGTGTTTCGCGACGGTTCGGTTTTCACCGGGCCGCGCCTGGACTTCCGCGTCGACGCGCAGACCGGTACCATGCCCAACGCCAATTTCACGTACGCGCCGCGCCGGGGCCGCGGCGACGCGAGCTTGATCGAGTTTCTCGGCAACGAGCGGGCGCGCATGGAGAACGCGCGCTTCACCACCTGCGGCCCGGGCGACAACGCATGGTGGGTGCAAGCGGAGTCGATCGACTTCGACGGGCTCGACGAAACGGCCCCCGCGCGTTCGGCGACGTTATTCTTCAAGGGCCTGCCGATTCTTGCTTCACCCATTTTGAGCTTTCCGACCAGCGACCGGCGCAAGTCGGGGTTTCTCACGCCGAGCTTCGGCCTGAGCTCCACGCTGGGCACCGACGTCAGAGCGCCGTACTACTTCAACCTGGCGCCCAATTACGACTACACGTTGACTCCGCGCCTGATGACCAAGCGCGGTGTGCTGGTCGAAAATGAGTTTCGCTACGTCAATCCGACCTACCGCGGCACACTGGTGTACGACGTCATTGCCAGAGACCAACAATTCGGCGGTTCCAGAGACTTCACAGCGGTGCGCCATGAATATTCGGCGCCGAGCGGACTCGCTGCGGGCCTCAACTACAACCGCGTATCCGACGATCGATACTTTGTCGACTTTGCCAGCACGATCGTCGACACCTCGCAAAAAGTGCTGCCACAGGACGGCTATCTCGCCTACAACCAGCCATATTGGAATACTTCCGTCCGCGTGACGAAGTATCAGACGCTGCAGGATCCCGACCCGTTGCTTTCGGTGACCAAGCCATACGAGCGCGTGCCGCAGGTGACGGTCAACGGTTACGTCGCCGAATGGCGCGGCATCGAAGCCGCCGCTGCGCTTGAAGGGACCCGATTCCGGCACCAGAATCTGGAATCGGGCAGCCGCTATCTGGCCGACGTGCGAGCGGCGTATCCGATTCTTGCGCCGGGCTGGTTCGTGGTGCCGCGAGCGCGCGTGTCATCGGTGACCTACGACCTCGATCCCCGCTTTCGCCCGGTGGACTCTTCGCCCACGCGCACGTTGCCGATACTGAGCCTCGACACAGGGCTGATTTTCGAGCGAGACGCCGCCTGGTTCGGCCGCGCCGCACAACAGACGCTCGAGCCGCGCCTGTTCTACGCGTACATCCCGTACCGCGATCAAAGCAATCTGCCGAATTTCGACAGCGCGCTGGCCGACCTGAACTACGCGCAGCTTTTCACCGAAAACATTTACTCGGGTTCGGATCGAATTTCCGAGGCCAATCAGATCACCGCTGCGTTGACGACGCGCATTCTGGATAACGAAACCGGCGCCGAAAGACTGCGCGCGTCGATCGGGCAACGCTACTACTTCACCGAGCAGCGGGTGACGCTGCCGGGCGAGACGCCGCGCACCAACACCTCGACCGACGTGCTGGCCGCAGTGACCGCACAGCTCGGACGATCATGGGCAATCGATTTGGCCGCGCAGTATGCGGCCGAGCGCAGCGAGTTCGTGCGTGCGACCGCCGGTACGCGCTGGCAGCCGCACCGCGCTTCGGTGCTCAGTGCGTATTACCGCTATCAAACCAACGGCATCAGCCAGGTCGATCTGTCGGGTCAATGGCCGCTGTCGAACAACTGGTATGCCGTCGGGCGCTTTAACTATTCGCTGCAGGACAGACGCCTGATCGACACGATTGCCGGGTTTGAATACCAGCAGGATTGCTGGCTGGTGCGGTTCGTGGTGCAGCGTTTTGCAACGACGGCCCTAACGACCACGACCAATTTCTACGTGCAACTGGAACTAAGCGGTCTGGGCAGTATCGGAACGAGTGCGGCCAATCTTCTGAGGCGTAACATTCCGGGCTACCAAGTAGTGAACCCGGTGCCGCGCGAGCCGGGCCGTTTCGATTACTACGAGTAGATGCGCGAGTAGATGCGCGAGTAAGTGACGCCAGTAGATGCGCAAGTAACGCGCGAATAAGTTCACGAATGAATCCACGAATAAATCCACGAATGATCAGATTCCTCACCTCTACCGCATTGAGTAGGTTCGCCCTCTTTTCCGCTTCGCTGACCACGGCGAGTGCAACCTTTGGGCAAGGACAAGCTGTGCAGCCGGTGGGGCCGTCGTCGGCCGCAGCGGCCGCGGCGACACCCCGTCCCGCTCCGAGAGCGAT
>JBGSWX010000519.1:0-6542 GCA_041751695.1 Burkholderiaceae bacterium
GACCTTGTTGGGTTTTTGAATCCAATCCATCCGGCGCGCCTTCACATCCTGGGGCCCGCGGAAGTTCGCTATTACAGCGAAATGGAGCCGGCGCGATGGCAGCACTACGCGCGCGAGCTGCAGGCCGGTAAGCCGATCGGCCTGGTCATCGCTGACGGTTTGGCGGCGCCCACCGCACTGCGGAGCACGGCCGAAAGCGCCAGTCTGCCGATGCTGCGTTCGCCGTTGCCGGCGGCAACCGTGATCGAAGTGCTGCGGATTTACTTTTCGAAGCTGCTGGCCAGGCATTGCACGATGCACGGCGTATTCATGGACGTGCTGGGAATGGGGGTGCTCATTTCCGGAGAGTCGAGTGTCGGCAAGAGCGAGCTCGGGCTCGAGCTGATCAGTCGCGGGCACGGTCTGGTGGCCGACGACGTGGTCGATTTTTCGAGAGCCGCACCCGATGCGGTCGAGGGCCGCTGTCCGCCATTGCTGTCGAATCTGCTCGAGGTGCGCGGCCTCGGGTTGCTCGACATCAAGGCGATCTTCGGCGAGACAGCGGTGCGGCGAAAGATGAAGCTGCGATTGATCGTAGAACTGCGGCGCTACGGCGGCGCCGATACGTTCGAGCGACTGCCGCTGGAAGGCCAGTCCGAAGACGTGCTCGGGGTGCCGATCCGCAAAGTCCTGATCCCCGTGGCTTCCGGCCGCAACCTCGCGGTGCTGACCGAGGCCGCGGTGCGCAACACGATCTTGCAGTTGCGCGGCATCGACACGATGCGTGATTTTCTGCAGCGGCAGCAACAACAGATCAGTGAAGGGTGAAGGCAGGGCCGGTGCATCTCGGTTCGCATTTCACTTTTCAAGCGCTCGTGCTGTAATCGAGCACCGCCGCTTGGCGGACTCACCAAGAGGGGATCAACCATGCTCAAGCAGTTACTGATCGCGGCGTGTTTCGCCGTACCGCTGGCGGCCGTGGCGCAGGACAAAATGGCTCAAGATAAAAAGCCAACCGCGCAGCAAAACAAGATGACCATGTGCAATAAGGACGCCGGCGACAAGAAACTCGCCGGGGACGAGCGCAAGAAGTTCATGTCTGAATGCCTGTCGGCGAAGAAGATGTCGCAACAGGACAAGATGAAGACGTGCAACAAGGAAGCGGGCGACAAGAAGCTTGCGGGAGACGATCGCAAGAAGTTCATGTCGAGCTGCTTGTCTGCTTGAGTGCGGGCTCACGATGTGCGCCTGATCTAAGACAAGACCAGCAATGGGGCGCGCGAGCGCCCCATTGCACGTCCGCGCTGCGTGCAACAATCGGCGCCTCGTGTCTGTCCAAGCCCCGATGCGAATTGTCCTCGTCACCGGAATGTCAGGCTCCGGCAAGTCGGTCGCGATCCGGCTGTTGGAAGACGCGGGCTATTACTGCGTCGATAATCTGCCGCCGCAATTCCTGCTCGATCTTTGCGCCTATCTCGACAACACCGGACACCGCGACGTCGCGGTATCGGTCGACGCGCGCAGCGAAGCCACCCTGGCCGATGTGCCGATGATGATCGCGACGCTGCGCGGCTTCGGCCATGATGTTCGCGTGCTTTTTCTGACCGCATCGGACGCCGCGCTGGTGCAGCGTTTCTCGGAAACTCGGCGGCGGCACCCAATGGCGTTGCGCGAGCTCGAACGCGGCGGCGCGAGCACGGTCACCGAAGCAATTGCGCTCGAGCGCGGTTTGATCGAGCCGCTGGCAGAGATCGGGCACTCGATCGACACCAGCGCGCTGCATCCGAATCTGCTGCGCCATTGGGTACGCCAGTTTGTCGATTCACCGCGCGCCAATCTGACGTTGTCGTTCGAGTCGTTTGCGTTCAAGGACGGCATCCCGGTGGCAGCCGACCTCGTGTTCGACGTACGCAACCTGCCCAATCCGCACTACGACCTGCAATTGCGCCCGCTGACCGGGCGTGACGAAGCGGTTTCCGCATTTTTGCTCGCGGCCCCGCAGGTGCAGGAGATGATCAACGACATTGCGGCGTTCATCGAGAAGTGGCTACCCAGTTATGTGGCGGAAAACCGCCACTACGTCACGGTGGCAATCGGCTGCACCGGCGGACGGCATAGATCGGTATACGTCGTCGAACAGCTCGCGCACCGCTTCCGGCGCCGCGAGTCGGTGCTGGTGCGTCATCGAAGCATCGAACCCACCGAGGCCGCGGGTGACGCGCACGCTGGCTGAACCTGATGGCGGCTGAAACCATAGCGCGCGTAGCGCTGTTTCCGCTGTCGGTCGTGCTGTTCCCGCAGGGCGTGCTGCCGCTGCGCGTATTCGAAGCGCGCTACATGGACATGGTGCGCGACTGCATGCGCGAGGGCATCTCTTTTGGCGTCTGCCTGGCCAACGATGCGAAAGGCGCCAGCACCGCGCTCGGCACCGCCGAGGTGGGCTGCCTAGCGCGGATCACCGCGTGGGACATGCAACAACTCGGTCTGCTGCAAATTCGCACGGTGGGCGGCGAGCGCTTTCGTTTGCTGGCCAGCGAGACTCAGCCCAATGGCCTGCTGATCGGCGAAATCGATCTGATCGAGGACGACGACGATCAGCCGGTCCCGGACGAACATCGGCCGTGCGTCGACTTGTTGACGCACATCATCGAGGACATGAGCGCGCAGATGGCGGAAAAACGGCGCACCGGCGAAGCGGCCGACGACAATCCGGTGCTGGCGCAGCTGCCGTTCGAGCTGCCGTATCAAATGCAATCATCGGCGTGGGTGTCGAACCGGCTCTGTGAAGTGCTGCCGGTGCCGTTGAAAGCAAAGCAGAAGCTGATGGAGCTGACCGACGCGGCCACCCGCCTGGAGATCGTTCACACTTATTTGAAGCAGCACTCGGTATTGAGGTAGCGCTCCCTCCGGAGCGGCCGCGCGTGCGTGCGCATACAAAGGCAGAAAAAGCGGCTGCGCTACACCAGCATCGGCTGGGCGAGCTGCCGCAGCAGGCGGCGAATCGGTGCGGGAAGCGGCGCGCTTTCCAGCTCCGCTTCGCACACGCCGCGCAATGAAGCGCTTGCGACCACGACGGTGCCGACGACGTGCGCGCGGCGCGGCCGCATCACATAGGTGTAATGCGTGAACTCGTGCCGGATGTCGCCCAGCGCCTCACCCATAGAGATTCGCAATCCGTAGCGTGTGGCCATGGCGGCAACGATTCCGTCGACGCCGGTGTCGGCTTCAAATTCCGGCAAGCTCAAAAGCCCACCCCAGATTCCAGACGGAGGGCGCAACTCGAGTAGTACCGCGCCGTTTGCATCGTGAATCACCAGCAGAATGGCCGATCGCACGCGTGGCTGCTTCGCTGGCCGCGGCGTAGGCAGCACGTCCATCGTGCGCTCGCGCAGCGCGCGACACGAATCGCTGACCGGACAGGCCGCGCATTGAGGACGGCCGCGCGTGCAAACAGTCGCGCCAAGGTCCATCAGTCCCTGCGTGTACGACTCGATATCGTCAGCCGGCAACAGATCCTCAGCGTGCTGCCACAGCACGCGCTCGACGCTCGGGTTGCCGGGGTAGCCATCGACGCCGAAGAGACGCGTGAGCACGCGCTTGACGTTGCCGTCGAGGATGGCAGCGCGCTCGCCGAAGGCAAGCGCTGCGACCGCAGCCGCGGTCGAGCGGCCGATGCCCGGCAATTGCGCAAGGAGCTCGGCGCTGCGCGGGAATTCGGCCCCGTGCTCGGCGACGATCTGCTGCGCGCATCGATGCAGATTGCGCGCTCTCGAGTAATAGCCCAGTCCGGCCCAGCTCGACATCACCGTTTCGAGCGGCGCAGCGGCCAGTGCGCGCACATCGGAAAAGCGCTCGACGAACCGGCCGTAATACGGAATGACGGTCGCGACCTGCGTCTGCTGCAGCATGATTTCCGACAGCCAGATGCGGTAGGCGTCGCGCGATTGCTGCCACGGCAGATCGTGGCGGCCGTGCACTTTTTGCCAGGCGATAACGCGATCGGCAAAGCCGTTAAGCGGCAAGTGCCTCTTCGTCGAACAATTCCTCGACTTGCGCGCGTTGGCCGACATCGTGAATTCGATCCGTGAGCCGCTTCAGCGTAGCAAGCTTGCTTTGCGAATCTTCCAGCGCTTCTTCGAGTTCGGCGATGCGCTGGTCCAGAGATCCTTGCGCATCTCGAATCTTCGATGCTGATTCGGCGCGCTTTCTCAGCTGACTGCGCTGCTCACGCACCTGTGTTTCGATGGGCGGCAGCAATGATTTGACCCAGGCTTCGGTGTCGCGCTCGGCTGCCGCAAAAATTTCGCGCGACTTTGAAACCACGGTGTCGAAGAAGCGCTCCATCAACCGCCACTTTTCGGTCGTCAGCACCGCCAGCGTGCCGAACTGAGACTTGTACGCATGCTCGGCGCGCTCCAGATCGGCGATATACGTATCGAGCGAAAACGACATCGGCGGCGACAGGCTCCAGCCGAGATCTTCGGCAAAGCGCCGCTGCACGCCGAGCACCATCTGCTCGATTTCAAGCATGCGGACGTTGGCAGTACGAAACAGGTCGCGCAAACTCGAGAAGTATTCTCGGACCGCGATCGACAGTTGCGGCGACAGCTTGCTTTTCTTCATGCGGTCGCGCGTGGCAATCACCTGCTCGCGCAGCGCCGCCACCCGCAATCCGGAAAACAGCTGCTCGGACAGCTTCGACAGCACGAGCCGCGCGGCGACGATGCGGCGCACGATTTCTTCGAACTCGCGCTGCTCGGACAACGCACGCAGCGACATGCGTTCGATCGAGCTGTGGTTCTTGCCCTGCAATGAGCGCAGCTCGTACAGTTGCTCGATGACATTACGCTCGCGCGCCATCAAGGTTTGCCGCAACTCGGATGCGACCCGCTCCACACCGGACACGGTTTGATCGCGCACGATCTTCTGCTTGGCGGGCACCAGCAGCTCGATCAACGCTTCTTCGAGTAGTGGCAAACGGCTCGCTTGCAGCAGCGTCGCGTCGCCCTGCACCTTGGCGACCAACCCCTTTTGCGCCGACACCGGAAACACGCGCATCGGATCCAGATCCAGCGTGACCGCCACGGCGGCGGCCTGGCGCCGCACTTCCATCTCGATCTCGCCCGGCGTTTTCAGCGCATCCCATAAGCCGTCGATTTTGTTCAAGACCGCGATGTGATTGCGATGCCCGGCGTCGCCGACCACTTGCCGCCAGACATCGAGGTCGCTCTTCGTGACGCCCGTGTCGGCCGCCAGCACGAACAACACGGCGTGCGCGTTGGGCAACAGCGACAACGTCAATTCGGGCTCGGTGCCGATCGCATTCAAACCCGGCGTATCCAGAATCACGAGGCCGTGCTTCAACAACGGATGCGGAAAGTTGATGACCGCATGGCGCCATTTGGAAATCTGGATGCGGCCGTTCTTGTCGACCGCGATCGCCTGATCGGGATCGTCGGCGTCGTACAGGCCGTAGCTCTTGGCTTCGGCCACCGGCACACGCGCCGTCTCGGCCACGATCTTAAATGCCTCCAGCATGCCGTCGGCCGACGTCGTATCGAGCGGGAACACCTGCCACTCGGCGCCGAGGCGTTTGAAATCGGAAGTCGACCCATGGCGGCCGCGCGTTTCGATCGGAAGCGCGCGAATGCACGGTGGCAGCGTGTCGTCGTACAACAGCTCGGTCGGGCACATGGTGGTGCGGCCGGCCGACGACGGCAGAATGCGCTTGCCGTAGTCGGCAAAAAAGATCGCGTTGATCAGCTCGGATTTACCGCGCGAGAATTCGGCGACGAAGGCGATGATCAGCTTGTCCTCGGCCAAACGTTCGAGGGCCACGTCGATGCGACGCGCAGATTCAGCCTCGAGCGTTTGCGTTTGTTCGAGCCATTGGCGCAGCTGCAGGATCGCCGCTGCCAGCGAATCGCGCCAATTTCCGTACTGCTCGAAGCTGGAAGCTAATGGGGCCATCGGTCGAGGGGGGCGATGAGCGTGACAATGAGGCACATCAGAGCCGAATCTATAGCACGCACTCACCCTCGCGCACAGTCACCCAAAGGGACAAGCAACGCCCGGTTGCCCTGCGAGTTCGGGCGATAGTTGCGCCGCTAGCGCCGCTGGCAACTCTTGCAGTAGTAGGTGGCGCGTTGCCCTTGCACCATTCGGACGATCGGCGTCGCGCACACGCGGCATGGCTCGCCGGCGCGGTCGTATACGCGGGCGTCGAGCATGAAGTAGCCGTCGGCGCCGTCGGCTCCGACAAAGTCGCGCAGTGTGCTGCCGCCCACAGCTATCGCTTCGGTCAGCACTTCACGCACCGCCACCGCTAGCGCCTCGCATCGCACCGCCCCGATCCGGCGCGCCGACCGCTTGGGATTGATGCGCGCGCGAAACAAACTTTCAGACGCGTAGATGTTGCCGACGCCGACCACCACGTCGCCGGCGAGTAACACTTGCTTGATCGATGCGGCGCGCGCGCGCGTCTGGCGGAACAGCCAGTCGCCGGTAAAGCGCGGATCGAACGGCTCGATGCCGAGCCCGGCGAGCAACGGATGCGATGCAAC
>JBGSWX010000520.1:0-2414 GCA_041751695.1 Burkholderiaceae bacterium
GAACAGATTGCGCCGGAGCCAGCCGAACGCGCCGCGCGTCACGACCGGCGCCGGGCGTGCAGCAATCGGCGCGAACGCGCCCGCGGAGTTTGCAGACACTGCGCTCATCGTTCCTTGATCGCCGCGCGCGCGTTGTACCAATTCATCAGCGCCGCCGTCGACAGCGACAACGTCAGGTACACCGCCATGATGATCGTGATGCACTCGACCGCACGCCCGGTCTGGTTCAGCGTGGTGTTTGAGATCGACACCAGGTCGGGGTAGCCGACCGCGACCGCGAGCGACGAGTTCTTGGTCAGGTTCAAATATTGATTCGTCAACGGCGGAATGATCACGCGCAGCGCCTGCGGCAGCAGCACGAGCTTCAGTTGTCGATTGCGGGTGAGGCCGAGCGAGCTCGCCGCTTCGATCTGCCCCCACGGAACCGCCTGAATGCCCGAGCGCACGATCTCGGCGATGAACGCGGCCGTGTAGACCGCGAGCCCCAACGTTAACGCGAGGAACTCTGGCGTCACCGTACCGCCACCGGTCACGTTGAACTCGGTTTTCTCGGGCATGTCGAGCGTGGTCGGAGTGCCGGCCGCAAGCCAGCCCGCAGCGACGCTGACGACAATGATTGCCAACGCCGGCCAGAACACGGCGCGCGCCTTTCCGGTCAATGCGAACTGCGCGTGCGCCCAGCGGCGATACAGCCAGGCCAACGCAACACCGGCAAGCCCGCCGGCCAGGATCAATCCGAATCCTGGAGCCCACACCGGCACCGGAAACGCGAACCCGCCCTTGGACAAGTACATTCCGGGCGCAGGATTCAGCGCCTCGCTCACCGGCGGCAGCAGCTCGTTCAGCAGCAAGTACCACATCAGCAACTGCAGCAGCACCGGAATGTTGCGGAACAGCTCGACGTACGCCGTGCACACACCGCGCAGCAGAAAATTGCGCGACAAGCGGCCGATGCCGATCGCGGTGCCCAACAACGTTGCAATCAGAATGCCGATGACCGCCACACGCAGCGTGTTAGTCAGGCCGACGAGAAACGCCTTCCAGTACGGATTACTCGAGTCGAACTCGATCACCGTCTCGCCGATGCCGAAGCCGGCGGGCTGAGTCAGGAAATCGAAGCCGCTTTGAATGCCGCGGATGCGCAGATTGGTCAGCGTATTGGAAGTCAGAAACCACGTGACGAGCGCGATGACGCTGACGGCGATGACCTGATAGACGACGCCGCGAAACGCCTTGCTGCGCCACGACCAGCTGCGTCGTGTGGGGGCAGGCTTCAGCGAAGTTGCGTCTGCCATTGAAGCCCTCCCTCGCTTGACGAACGAGGGAGGTTCAAGCCAACCGCAAATCGATCAGCAACGCGTCAACGAATCGGCGGCGCGTACATGATGCCGCCCTTGTTCCACAAGTTGTTGATTCCACGCGGCAGCTTCAGCGCCGATTTGGGGCCGACGTTGCGCTCGAAGATCTCGCCGTAATTGCCCACCGCTTTTATCGCGCGATACGCCCACTCCTTGTCGAGGCCGAGCAGCTTGCCCATGTCTTCGCCGGTACCGAGGATGCGCTGTATCGCCGGGTCGGTGCTGCTTTTCATCTGGTCGACGTTCGCCTGCGTGATCCCATATTCCTCGGCTTCGATCAACGCAAAGATCACCCACTTGGAAATCGCGAACCACTCGTCGTCACCGCGCCGGACCGCGGGTCCGAGCGGCTCCTTCGAGATCAATTCGGGCAGGATTACGTAATCGTTGGGGTTGCTCGCTTCCTTGTTTCGAATCGAGGCAAGGCCCGACGCGTCCGTCGTGTACGCCTGGCAGCGGCCCGAGAAAAACGCCTTGACCGACGCTTCCAGACCTTCGAACACGACCGGCTTCATTCTCAGGTCATTGCTCTTGTTGTAATCGTTCAGGTTCTTCTCGGTCGTGGTGCCGGACTGCACGCAGACATCGATCCCCTTCAGACTCTTCGCACTGGTGATCTTCGTTTTCGTGGGCACCATGAAGCCCTGGCCGTCGTAGTAGGTCACGCCGACGAAGTCCAGGCCGAGCGAAGCATCTCGCGTCAGTGTCCACGTGGTATTGCGCGACAGGATGTCGACTTCGCCCGACTGCAGCGCCGTAAACCGCGCCTGTGCGGTGAGCGGCACCCACTTCACCTTGGCCGCATCGTTTAGCACCGCCGCGGCCAGCGCCTTGCAGATATCCGCGTCGAGCCCGGTCCAGTTGCCCTGACTATCGGCCGCGGAAAACCCGGCCAGGCCCACGTTCACCCCGCAGGTGAGCACGCCCCGCTGCTTCATCGTATCCAGCGTCTTGCCGGCGTGCGCCGGCAGGCTGACCGCCGCCGTCAACAGCACGGCAGCACCTGCAATCCATTTCACAACCGACTTCTGATGCATGGGTTCTTCCTCTCTCGTG
>JBGSWX010000521.1:0-1797 GCA_041751695.1 Burkholderiaceae bacterium
GGCAGCAGAAACCGCAACACCGGCGGCCGCCACGCCACCGGCGACGGCCACCACGCCGGCGCCTGCGCAAAGCAATCGACTGCCCGTCACGTTCCCGAGCAGCGCCACGCTTTTGCTGATCGCAGGGGTGTTGATCGGCATTGGGGTGGGTGCATTGTTGACGCGCCGATGGTTTTTGGGGCGCCAGGCGACCGGGGATGTTGAACCCCCTGCGCCCGCACGCGCCGCGCCGGGCGAAATCGGCAAGGAAGCTGCGCCGGTTGTTGAAGCGGCTCCCGAAATCAGGTTCGCTGCACGGCTCGACGTGGGCGAGACCACCATCGAACTCGCTGCACCGCTCGATGCCGACGAGACAACGATGGAACACTCGCGGGAGTTCCATGAGTAACGTCAAGCTGCGCGCAAAGATCGAGGTCTCCGCTGATGACGTCGAAAAGGCGCTGGTCGAGCAGGCGAAAGACGAGCCCTCGGTATCACGAGTGCTCGGCCATCTGCGCGGGCCGGCCGCCAAGCTTGCAGCCGATGAGTTGAACCAGGCGCTCGATCTGAATGTATTCGAGGTGCTCGCTCACGGTTGGGCGCAGGTGCTGGCCGTACGCAGTGCCGTGCAACTGAGCGCCCTCGTGCAGGGCCCACCGACCATTGTCAGGCTCGACCAGCACAACATCACTTCGACCGCGTATCCGGTGCTGAGCGTCAATGTGGCGGACAGGGCGCTGCCGGAGCTGAGGCTCACGCTGGAGATCATCGCGGGCGCGCAAAGCGCGACGCTGGCCGTGCGGGACGGCCGGTTCGAATTGCTCGCGCTCGGCAATGCGTCGGTGACTGCGCGTCTCAAATACAAGAGCGTTTTGCTGAAGGAGCACGCCACCGCCGTCGAAGGAGCGCCGAGAGATCCCTTCAAACACGAGCGCGTTGCGTCTGATCAGCCGGTGAGCGTCGACATTCCTATCTAGGCCATTGTTCGGCCGGCCCCGACATCACTTCGGTCACAATCGTGCACCCAGCGGTGGGTCGATCGGCTGATAACTTATGCATTCCCTAAGGCGCGCCATATGGCTGGTCGTTGTGCCGACTCTGCTCAGCATTTCCACCTCGCCATTCGCGCAACGGCCGCTGTGCAATCAACTCCCGGCGTCCGATCGTGAACGCGCACGCGCGTCGGGACTGTGCCGCGATCCGGCGCCAATCATCGATGTCGCACCGCGCGCACCCGACGCGGCGCTGCCGCCGACGGTGCCTTCCACGGCAACTTCGCTTCCAGTGCCGAGTGTGGTGGGCAACACGTTCGATGAAGCGCGCGCGCGCCTGAAGCTTTGTACCGTGCAGCGCTCGTACCGCGCCGCTGCCGAAGCCGGTGGCACCGTGCTCGCGCAGACTCCGATGGCGCCGGCCACTTTGCCGGCCGGCGGGCCGGTGACTCTGGTTCTTTCGGACGGTTCGCTGGTGCGAGTGCCGCGCGTCACCAACATCAACATCAACGACGCGCGCCAGCGTCTGCAAAAGGATGTTGACTTGAAAGCACAGCCGGTCGTCATCACCAGCGAGCTGCGCGTCGGCACCGTAATCGAGCAACAGCCCGCCGAAGGTACGCTGGTCAAGCGCGGCAGCGTCGTCCGCCTGCAGGTGTCGGCCGGTCAGGAAGGCCCAGAGCTGATCGATGTGCCGAACGTGGTGGGCATGCCGTTCGACCGTGCGAAGACGCAGCTCGCCAGGTTTTCGGTTGAGCGAGCCGAGCGACCGCGCACCGAACGGTCGAGCGCGCCTGAAGGACAAGTGCTCGAACAGTCGCCGCGC
>JBGSWX010000522.1:0-1758 GCA_041751695.1 Burkholderiaceae bacterium
CGCCGACTACGTGCGCGCGCTCGAGTACGGCATGCCGCCCGCCGCTGGATGCGGTGTCGGCGTCGATCGCGTCGTCATGATGCTGACCGACTCAGCGAACATTCGCGACGTCATCCTGTTTCCACACATGCGGCCGGAAGCATAGTGGATGTGGCTCGGCTGCAGCGGCTTGTTGAGCGCCTGCAAGCGCGTGCGCGGCCGCCGCTTCCTGCGGACCTAGTTCCTTTTCACGTCGCGGGCACGCACGTAGGCGACGCACAGCCGGCGATCACCCGCTTTGTGACGGAGCGCGTAGCTGGATTCGTTCTCAACAACGGCGCACTTGCGATGCGCGATGGCGCGCTCGATATCGACGCACGCACCGCTCTGCTGGCCGAGGCAGCGGCCCTTATGCTCTCGGCCGGACTGGTCACCGGCTGGCGCGATGAACTCCTGTCGGTAGGAACCCCCTCGGTGGCAAAGGTCGAACGCGCCGCGTGCCGCGCTTTCGGCATCACGACCGAAGCTGTGCACTTGAACGCGTACGCGGATTTGGAGACGCTGATCGTTGCGCGCCGCGCTGCTCACAAGCAATTCGATCCGGGACTCTGGGACAACCTGGTCGGCGGCATGGTGGCTGCGGGCGAGTCGCTGCACCAAGCGCTCACGCGTGAAGCATTGGAAGAAGCCGGGCTGCACCTCGATCGCGTCGAGCTGCAGCGCGGGCGCTGGTTTCAGATGCGCCGGCCGGTGCCCGAAGGGCTGCAATCGGAAATAATCCACGTATACGACGCTTCGATACCTGCCGGCGTATCTCTAAAGAATCAGGATGGTGAAGTCGACGCGATCGAACGCCGCACGCTCGCCGAGATCATCGATGCCATCGAGCATGACGAGCTCACGCTCGAGTCCGCACTGGTCACGCTGGAAAGCTTGACCAGGCGCGCGGGAATCGATACTTCGGCGGACTTGTTTCTAGCCAGCTACGAGACCTCGTCGATCCACGCCATTTGAATCGCCTCAAGGATCTTCTCGCCCGAGCGATTCGGGTCGTCCGAGAAATCTTCCAGTTCGCACACCCAACTGCGCAGATCGGTGAAGCGGACCGTCCGCGGATCGACGTCCGGGTGTTTCTCGGCAAGGGCGATTGCGATTTCCAGCGTGTCGATCCATTTCATGACGGTTCTTTCTGTTCGATTTCCTTGGCGTGGTTGATGCTGTACTTCGGAATCTCGACCGTCAGATCTTCGTTCTGCACGATGGCCTGGCATGACAGGCGAGACAACGGCGTCAGGCCCCAGGCGCGATCGAGCAGGTCTTCTTCGTCGTCCTCGGCCGCCGGCAGCGAACCAAATCCTTTTCGAATGATGCAGTGGCAGGTCGTGCACGCCGCGACCTTGCCGCACGCGTGCTCGATGTCGACGTGATGATCGAGCAGCGCGTCGGCCACCGAGACCCCAGACGCGGTTTCAAATTGCACCCCCTGCGGGCAAATTTCCGCGTGCGGCAAGACCGTGATTGTTGGCATGCTATCGGCCCTGCCTCCCAACGCTTGCCAGATCGTCGATGCGCCGCCCGGCAAGCGCCGTGCGAATCGAGCGATCCATGCGGCGCGCCGCGAAGTCGTCCGTGGCCTGAGCCAACGCGTCGATCGACGTCTTGATTGCGTTGCCGTCATCGCCGCCCAGCCGAGCACTCAACGCGGCCATCAGCGCGTTCACCGCAACGCGCTCATCGCGCGAGAGCAGATCGCCGTCCGACGCCAACGCCGCACCGGTC
>JBGSWX010000523.1:0-2350 GCA_041751695.1 Burkholderiaceae bacterium
GGCAGACACACCCGAGCCTTGGTCGATGACAGAAATGACCGCGCGCGCGGCGGTTTCAGTCAACGAAACCGCCACCTTCAATTTGCCGGTTTCAGCATCGCGCCCGTAACGCACTGCGTTGGTCAGCAGATTGTCGAGCGCCCGATCCAGTTCGACTGCGTAGCCGCGTACTTGCACATCGGGCGCGATCTCGACTTCAACGGCGGAATTCGGCTCGGCGTCGATGCGCGCGCGCTGGACGGCGGCTGTCACCGCCGCACTTAGATCGACTTCGGCGGCGGCCGCCTGCGGCGCTTTGCGCGCGTAATCGAGAAACTGTCGCACGATTGCGTCCATCTGCTCGATGTCCCCGACCATTGCGGCGCGCGCGCTCTCCGGCAACGGCGCCAGTTCAAGTTCGAGACGCAGCCGCGACAAAGGCGTGCGCAGATCGTGCGAGATGCCCGCCAACAGCACGGCGCGATCGGCTTCGAGCTTGCCCAGATCGGTGACCATGCGGTTGAAGCTCTCATTGACCGTGCGAATCTCGATCGGGCCGGTTTCGGGAAGGGGCGCGGGATCGCGCCCGCTTCCCAGCTCGGCGCTGGCGCGCGACAACTGTGCCAGGGGCCGGTTGATCAGCCGGGTGATCACGACAGCGCCGATGACCGAAAGCAGCAACGCCACCGCGGCCCAGCCGATCCATTGCGTGCCGTAGGTGCGCGCCACCGGATCGCGCTCGATGAAGACCCAGTAATCGTCATCGGCCATTGACAGGCTCACCCACAATCCGGCGATGCCATTGACGTCCACACCCAGCCGCGTGTCCGCGCCGAGCTTGGCGACGATCGCCTGCTCGATCAGTTTGACCAGCGGCCCGTCGGGCAGCGCGGTGACCTTGTCGTCGGGCTCGAGCGGATAAATTCGCACGCCTTCGTTGGCGGCGAGCTCGGCCAGAAGGTCGCTGCGCACCAATGGGTCGGCGTACAGCAGCGCCGCGCGCGTGATGTTGACGACCGACACGACCTGCTGCGCGATGGTTTGCGCGCGCGGCCCGCGTTCGAGCACGAGGTAGCTTTGCAGCCACGCCGTCAGGCTGGCGACAATCAACAACAACACCAGCAGCAACGTGCGCCAGAAGAGCGACGGCGATCGCATTAGCGTGGGACGAGCCCTATTCAACTTCAGGATCGGGGATGAAAACGTAGCCCAGTCCCCACACGGTCTGGATGTAACGCGGTTTCGCCGGATCGGGTTCGACCAGCTTGCGCAGGCGCGAGATCTGCACGTCGAGGCTGCGATCGAACGCTTCGTACTCGCGGCCGCGCGCCATTTCCATCAGCTTCTCGCGCGAGAGCGGCACGCGCGGATACCGCGCAAAAGTCTTCAGCACCGCGAACTCGCCGGTGGTCAGGTCCACCGGTGCTCCGTCCTTGGTCAACGTGCGCGTCGAGAGGTCGAGCACGAATGCGCCGAAGGTGATGGGCTTACCCTCGCTGGTCGGTGCGCCGGGTGCGTCTTCGGGGCCACGCCGGCGCAGCACCGCGGTGATGCGCGCGAGCAGCTCGCGCGGATTAAACGGCTTGGGCAAGTAATCGTCGGCGCCCATTTCCAGGCCGACGATGCGATCGACGTCCTCGCCCTTGGCGGTCAGCATGATGATCGGCGTCGTATCGTTGCCGCCGCGCAGCCGCCGCATGATCGACAGGCCGTCTTCGCCCGGCATCATCAGGTCGAGTATCAGCAGGTCGTAGCGCTCGCGCTGCCACAGACGGTTCATCGTCTGGGCGCTGTCGGCGACGAACACCGAGTAACCGTTTTCACCCAGATAGCGGCGCAGAAGGTCGCGCAATCGGGCATCGTCGTCGACGACGAGAATTTTGGCTGGCTTGTGGCGCGTCATCAGGGCTCGTTAGGGGTGGGCGACAACAGGGGCGCGATCCTAGGGAACTCGGCATGCGCGTGCGCTCGCGCAAACAAAGTGTTACAGAATTTACCCGCGAGCCGCATCGGTTGCGCCGTTAACTGCCCCATCAGGGAGTCTGAAGAAATATCATGCGCACCATGAGCCGTTCGATCGTTCGCCGCCTCTTTACGCCGGTATTTCGCGCATTCAGCGCGTCGATACTCGTTGCGGCGTCGCTGGTCGCAACATCCCCCGCGGAGGCCTCCGAGCGCGGAGTGCGCCTGACCCCGGAGCAACGCCGCGACCTCTGGGAGCGGATGACGCCCGAGCAGCGTCAGCAGTGGCGCAATGCCCGCGCGGGCGAGGAGCGCCAGGGGCCAATGCAGCGCCTTTCGCCCGATCAGAGGCGCGAGACGTGGCAGCAGCTTTCGCCGGAGCAGCGCGAGCAAGTGTTGCGCCGGACGA
>JBGSWX010000524.1:0-2611 GCA_041751695.1 Burkholderiaceae bacterium
TTGTCCGAGGCCGTCGTGCTGTTCCGCCATGTTCTGCGCAACGCGTGGCTGCCGGTGCTGACGCATGTCAGTGCGCTGTTGCCCTACGCGTTCCTCGGCTCGATCGTGTTCGAGTCGTTCTTCGGCATTCCGGGCCTGGGCACGTACGTCATCGAGGCGATCAGCGGGCAGGACTTCGCCATCATTCATACGATGGTTTTTCTCGGATCGATGCTGTACATCCTCGCGTACCTGGCCACCGACATCGCGTACACCTTCGTCGATCCGAGAGTGCGGTTTGCCTAAGTTTGTTTTTCTCTGGACCGACTTCGTGCTGTGGCTCGTCGTCGTTGGAGTGTTCGTCTACATCTGGCGTGTGCGGCGCAACGCGCGCGTGCGGGCCAATTGGTCGCACGTCGTGCGCAGTGCGCCGGCGATGTGCGCAGCCGTGGTGCTCGGCGTGTTCATCACGATCGCGCTGCTCGACTCGGTGCACTTTCGCCCCCGCCTGGCTGCAGTCGAAGGTGCCGCGGCCGACGCGCAGGTGGCGTACGCCACCCGCACGGCTTCAGTTTTCGATGCATTGATGTCGCACGCGACCGAGTCGCGCGAGAAAACCTATTCGACGCCGCTGTCGTATTGGTCGTTCCAGAAGGAAACACAGGTCGTCGACGGCAAGGAAGTGCGCGGCAATCCGCGCCTGGCGTTCGGCGGTTCGCACTTGAAGGACCCGGAACGCGAATGGAAGGGCGACATCGCGGCGCGCTCGTTTCAGGGCGCGCTGACAGGGATGCTGACTGGCATTGTGATCGCGGTGGCATTGAGCGCGTTTCTCGGCCGCAAGCGGGTAGGCATGCGTCATTCGTTATCGCAGATCGCTCGCGGCAACACCGAAATACCATGGAGGCCGATGCTGATCACGGTGATCGTCGTGGCGATGATCATCGGCTGGCTCGCAGCGCTGTGGCCTTACTACCACCCGTTCGGCACCGATCGCACCGGCAACGACGTGCTGTACCAGGCGCTGAAGAGTATTCGCACCGCCGTTGTGATCGGATCGCTGGCGACGATCGCCACGCTGCCGCTGGCCATCGTGCTCGGCATCCTCGCGGGCTACTTCAAAGGCTGGGTTGATGACGGCATCCAGTACTTCTACACCGTGCTGTCATCGATTCCGCCGATCCTGCTGGTGGCGGCGTTCGTGCTGCTGATCAATGTCTACATCGATCAGCACGCCGACAGTTTCGAAACCGGCGTCGAGCGTGCCGAGTTTCGCTTGTTCCTGCTGTGCCTGATTCTCGGCGTGACCGGCTGGGCGACGCTGTGCCGGCTGCTGCGCGCAGAAACGCTGAAGATCGCCGAGCTCGATTACGTGCAGGCGGCGCACGCATTCGGCGTCAGCAAGTGGCGCGTGATGGCGCGGCATGTGTTGCCCAATGTGATGCACCTGGTGCTGATCGTTGCGGTGCTGGATTTCTCTGCACTGGTGCTATACGAAGCCGTACTTTCGTATGTGGGCGTTGGTGTTGACCCAAACTCTTCGTCGTTCGGCTCGATGATCAATCTCGCACGTAGCGAGATGTCACGCGATCCGGTGGTGTGGTGGAACCTGGCGACCGCGTTCACCTTCATGCTCGCGCTGGTACTAGCGGCGAATCTCTTTGCAGACGCAGTGCGCGAAGCGTTCGATCCGCGCGCGCGTGTGTTCCGCCCGAGGCGGTTGTTGAAGGAGGAGGCGTGAGCGAAGTCGCGCTGGCGGTCGAGAACCTCAGCACCGTGCTCGACACCGACTCCGGGCTGGTGCGCGCGGTCGATGCGCTGTCGCTGGCCATCGAGCGCGGCGAAACGTTTGCGCTGGTCGGCGAGTCGGGGTGCGGCAAATCGATGACCGCGCTTTCGATTCTGCGACTGCTGCCCGACAACGGCCGCGTCGACGCGGGCCACGTCAACCTTGCCGGCACAGATGTGACGGCATTGCCCGAAGCGCGCATGCGCGACGTACGCGGGCGCCGCATCAGCATCATCTTTCAGGAGCCGGCCACCAGCTTGAATCCGGTGCTGCGCGTCGGTGCGCAGATCGTCGAAGTGATCGAGCGCCACACCGCGCTTAAAGGAGCTGCGTCGCGCGCCAAGGCGCTGCAATGGCTGCAGCGCGTGGGTTTGCCGGAGGCCGAGCGCCGCATCGACAGTTATCCGTTCGAGCTCTCCGGCGGGCAGAAGCAGCGCGTAATGATCGCCATTGCGCTCGCTGCAGAGCCCGACGTGTTGATTGCCGACGAGCCGACCACCGCGCTCGACGTGACGATTCAGAAGCAGATTCTCGAGCTGCTGGTCGATCTGCAGAAGGCGCAAGGCATGGCGATGCTGCTGATCACGCACGATCTGGGCATCGTCAGCGAGGTCGCGCACCGCATCGCGCTGATGTACGCGGGGCAGATCGTTGAAGTCGCCGAGACACAGGAGTTTTTCGCGCGCCCGCTGCACCCGTACGCGCAACTTCTTCTCGCTGCGCTGCCGGACACAGAAAAGCGCGGCGAGCGGCTGGCGGCCATACCGGGCAAGGTGCCGGCACTGAATCAGGTGTTCACAGGCTGTCGGTTTGCCGACCGCTGCCCCTGGGTGCACGCCGAAT
>JBGSWX010000525.1:0-4823 GCA_041751695.1 Burkholderiaceae bacterium
GGCCGGCCTGGCGGTCATTGCGGCGCCGACCGGTTACACCGCGCAGCGGCCGTTTGCGCCGTATCAACTGATTCCCGGGCCGGTTGCGTTACTTCACTCGCACGTTGCGCTGCGCGAGTGGGCGTCGCAGCTTCATCATCATGTTCTTGCACTGGTCGATTAATGAAAACAAAACCCTGGCTGACACTCGAAGACGCACAACGCATGGCTGCCGCCGCGCAAGCCGAGGCGCAGGCGCATCAGTGGAACGTCGTGATCGCGATTTGCGACGACGGCGGCCACCTGATCTTGCTGCACCGGCTCGACGGCGTCGCGCCGATCTCGTCGACGATCGGGCCCGCGAAGGCGCGCGCCGCCGCGCTCGGCAAGCGCGAAACGAAACTGTACGAAGACATGATCAATCAGGGACGAACGGCGTTTCTATCTGCGCCACTCGACGGCATGCTCGAAGGCGGCGTACCGATCATCGTCGACGGCCACGTCGTCGGTGCGATCGGCGTGTCTGGCGTCAAGTCGAGTGAAGACGCGCAGATTGCCAAGGCTGGAGTCGCGGCGCTTTAGCGGACATGCGATCCGTCAACGAGATGGGAGCGATACGGCAAGCCTACGCAGAGGAATTGCGCGCCGTCTCCAACCTTCGATCAAACTCTCTGGTAAGAGCATTCGCAACCGTTTCGCGCGAGCGCTTCCTCGGGCCCGGGCCTTGGCAGATCGTCGCTCCTGTTCAACCCGGCGGACCTACTTATCGAACCACTGAAGATGCCGACCCTCGCCATCTGTACCACAACGTTCTGGTCGCGATTGATCCGGAGCGTTGCCTGAACAATGGCGAGCCGAGCTTTCTTGCATTTTGTTTCGATGCACTTGATCTGAAGGCAGGAGATCGAGTCACTCACATCGGATGCGGCGTCGGCTACTACACGGCGATCCTGGCTGAAGTGGTGGGAGTTAATGGCCATGTCACCGGCATCGAAGTGGATGCCGAGTTGGCAGCGCGTGCGCGAAACAATCTCGCGCACAAGACGCACGTCACCGTAGTTGCGGGCGACGCTGGAGAACTCGACGCAGGAGACAGCGACGCGATTTTCGTGAACGCGGGCGCCACGCATCCACGCGCTGAGTGGTTGAAGTCGCTACGCCTGGGCGGCCGATTGATGCTTCCACTGACGTCCGGTGCGGTTGATTCACTCGATTCCAGCAGCGGCGGCATGCTGAGGATCACCCGCGAGCACGACGGATACGCCGCGCGGTTCATTTCAAGGGTCGGTAGCTTCTTGTGTGTCGGAGCACGCGATCCGCAGATCGCTGCGCAGCTAGCCAAAGCGTTTCGAGAAAACAGTTTGGAAACAGTGCAGTCGCTGCGCACGGATCCGCACGAAGCGAGTGAAACGTGTTGGCTGCACAGCAGGGCTTTCTGTCTCTCAACGATGGTCTTATGACCGCAATAAGAAACTTCATTCAGATGACGGACACGGTCGGCACGTCCGGACAACCGACGGTCGAGCAGTTTGACGAAATTGCACAAGCCGGCTATTCGGCGGTCGTCAATCTGGCGATGCCTGATTCAGACGACGCCGTCGCCGATGAAGGCAACATCGTGACTTCGCTCGGGATGAAATACATTCACATCCCGGTACCGTTTGATGCTCCCACCAAGGAACATCTGCGCTCGTTCATTCGTGTGATGCGCGCGATGGATGGCGAGAAGGTGTGGGTGCATTGCGTCGTGAACGCGAGGGTTTCGGCGTTCATGTATCACTACCTGAAAATCGACAAGGGCTACGACGACGATGCGGCGAAGAACTCGCTGCTGCGTCGTTGGGAGCCGAAGATGGATGCCGCTTGGACGAAGTTTGTACAACTGCGGGGCGATGAGCTGGCCCTGTGAGTTGCAGTCGCCCCGGCCACCTCAAGGTTCTGCGTCAGCCGCCGCCCGCCGACCGCGCTCGATATTGATCGATGCAATGAGCAGCAAGCCGATCACGAAAAACCCGCCTGTGATCAACATGCCGAGCCGGTGATTGTTTCCGGTTAGATACACCACCGCACCATAGGTCAGTGGCCCCGCGATTGCCGCTACTTGCACCGCGAGCGTCCATAGTCCGTAGAACTCGGCGAGCCGGGACGAAGGTGCGAACACGCCCACCATCGCGCGCCCGGCCGATTGACTCGAGCCCATCGCGAGCCCGGCGAGATTCGCCGCCACCCAGAACAGCGCCGGTGTGGTTGCGAACGACGCGATCACCGTCATCGCAATCCATAGGACCAGTGTCAACGCCAGCGCGCGCTTGTGACCGAGCGCGTCCTGCACGTAGCCGAACGCGAACGCGCCGATCGCCGCAGTGACGTTTACGACGGCAACCAGCAACATCGTTTGCAGCGTCGAAAAATTCATCACTTCCTGCGCGTAGATGGCCGCCAGCGCAATCACCACGGCAACGCCGGCCTGATAGAACGCGCCGCATAGGAGCAGGCGTGCAAAGTCGCGGTAGCGTCCTACGTGTTTCAAAGTCGCGGCAAGCCGCGCTATCGAATCACGGACGACACTGAAGCTGCCCTTTGCCTGCGGTATCGCGCGCTCTTTCAGCACGAACAACGTCGGCAGCGCCGCCAGCGCGAATATGGCAGCGGTGATCAGCATCGTCACCGGCACGTAATCTTCCGCCGGCTTACCCTGCCCGCTGGCCCACATCACATAGCCAACGCAGATCAGCAGCGTCGCAAGTCCGCCCAGATAGCCGAAGCTCCAACCCCATCCCGATACTTTGCCGAGCGCGTTCGGGCGCGCGATCTCAGGCAGGAACGCGCCGATCAGCGACACTCCCACCTGAAAGAAAAAATTCGAGATCACGATCGCGACAACGGCAATCGCAACATCGCCGCGCCCCGCCAGCGCAAGCGCCGCGGTCGACGCCACGCAGCCCACCGTCGATATCCGCAGCAGCCATTGCTTACGCGCGCGCAGATCGGCGTACGCGCCGATCATCGGCATCGCGATCATCACTGCGGCGTTGGACACGGCGAGTGTGACGGTCCACGCGAGCGTGCCCCAATCGGCGCCGTTGGCCACGACGCTGACGAAATAGGCGTTGAACACCGCCGTCAGTACGACGGTGGTGTAGCCCGAGTTCGCGAAGTCGTAACCCGCCCACGACAGAACTTCGCGCGGGCGGACGCCGGGGTTTAACGCAGCAGGATCAAAAATCGCCATCTGGCAAAGCATGCCACGCGCAAAAGGCTTGCACGATTCGTATACTGCCGCCATGGCCACACGCGACCTGGACCGCATCGACCGTAAGATTCTGGAGACGCTGCAGCTCGACGGGCGCATCACCAATCAGGACCTATCGACCCGCATCGCGCTCAGCCCGCGTGCGTGCCTGGAGCGCGTGCGTCGACTGGAGCGTGCCGGCATCATCTCGGGCTATATGGCGCTGGTCGAGCCGCGCAAGCTGGGCGGCGTTCTCACCGTCGTGGTCGAAGTCACGCTGAGGGACCAAAAGCAGGCGACACACGCACGGTTCGAGCAACGCGCTCGCGCGACCGATGAAGTGGTCGAGTGCTTTCTGGTGTCGGGGCAGTGCGACTACGTGCTGCGCCTGGCGTGTCGCGATCTCGATCACTATCGCGAATTGACTAACGCCTGGACCGACGATCCGACCCTCGGCGTCGAAAAAATCACGTCCAAACCCGAGCTGCAGACCATCAAGCCGTTTCGCGGCTATCCGCTGCCCTAGCGGCCTTTGATCGGCGCGCTGCGGCGCACCGCCGAATCTGCGGTTTCACGAGCAAAGCCGCCCCATTTCGGCATTTCCGCCTTGTTACTTCAGCCTCGCATTTCGCGCATCGTCCCTACATTGTTTCTACATATTGCAAGGGTAAATATGAACGCGCGAGTCGATATGAAGATCAACCAGGCGGAACTGGCAATCGCTGTCGAAAAAGGCGTTGCGGCGCCGAACTACGCGCCTATCCCGGTCGTGCTCGATCGCGGTGAAGGCTTTTGGCTGTGGGACGCCGACGGCAAGCGCTATCTGGACTTCATGTCGGCGTATTCGGCCGTCAGCCACGGCCATGCGCATCCGCGCCTGGTCGCCGCGCTCACTGATCAGGCGCAGCGCGTTGCGGTCACGTCGCGCGCGTATCACTCGACCGAGCTCGGGCCGTTTCTCGCCAAGCTGGTTGAAGTCGCCGATTTGCGCGAACCGGCCAAGGCGCTGCCCGCCAGCGGCGGCGCGGAATCGGTCGAGACCGCGATCAAGGCAGTACGCCGCTGGGGCTATCGCGTCAAAGGCATCGCCGACGATCGCGCGAACATCGTCGTTGCGCGCGGCAACTTTCACGGCCGCTCGACCACGATCGTCGGCTTCTCAACCGAGCCGGCATATCGCGCCGACTTCGGTCCGTTCGCCCCGGGCTTTCGCCACTTCGATTTCGGCGACATCGAATCGCTGCGAGCTGCGATCAACGATGAAACCTGCGCAATCCTGATCGAGCCGATCCAGGGCGAAGCGGGCATCGTGTTGCCGCCAGCGGGCTTCCTGCGCGCGGCGCGCAAAATCGCCGACGAGCGCAACGTGCTGCTGATTTTGGACGAGATCCAGTCAGGACTCGGCCGCACCGGCGAATGGTTTGCGTACATGCACGAAGGCATTCGTCCCGACGGTGTGATCGTCGGCAAGGCGCTCGGCGGTGGATTGCTCCCCGTGTCGGCGTTCGTAGCAATCAACTCGGTGATGGATCTGCTCGAGCCTGGCAGTCACGGCTCGACCTTCGGCGGCAACCCGCTCGCCGCGCGCGTCGGCCGCGAGGCGCTCGCGGTG
>JBGSWX010000526.1:0-1545 GCA_041751695.1 Burkholderiaceae bacterium
GCAATGCTGCGCTTCCGCCATGGCTTGTATCGATCCGACGGCCTCGAGTCAAACGTGCGGACGGTGGTGCCGGTAAAAACCAGATCGATCGCATCGGCGTGGTGGGATGCAAGGCGGCGGTCCAGCGCTGTCATTGCTCCCAACCAGCCTGCCCAGTCTTCGCGCCGCTTCGGCAGCCACGCGTCATCGACCACCAGCAGCGCGTCATCGACCGGGTTCGCGTTCAGCGGCGCGCCATTCGCGCCCGCCGCCTGTGCGGCACCTCGCCACTCGGGCTCATCGGAGAAAACGTGCGTGTATGCGATCGGCGGAAGCGATTGCCATCGCCCTCCGCCGTGCAGCCAGATGCCGTTAATGGTCGGCAGCCCATCGGTCTCGCGAGATTGATTTACCGCATGCGCGTGCCAGGCCATCTGTATCTCATTGTGCAGCCGGTTCCAGATCTGCGCGTCGGTGCCGGCCGGCAGCGCCACAGGCGCTTCGATCACTGCTGCAAGCGGTGCAGCGTCGATCATCCAATCATGATCCGATTGCAGAAACCAGCGATCGCCCGCGCAAACGAACTTGCACGACAGGTCGGACGCCAACTGGCTCGCGACGCGCATCAATTGGATCGATTCCTCGTGCATGCGCGCATCTGCGCCGAGCGATTGCGCGATCAAATGATCGCGCGCGACTTCAATGTGCACCGGATCGGCGTGCCAGATAAATGCACGCGAGTTCGCACCCGATAAATGCGCGTACGAATAAGGCGCTGTCGGCGCAGGTGCGTCTCGACTGAACAATTGGCGCGCCAGCCAGTCCAAGTGTGCGTTGCCGCCTGCCGGGGGTTTGAAACGCTCGGTTTGTTTGCTGAGTGCGGCGCGCGCGAGCCGGGCCTTCAGGTGCGGTGCGTCGAGCGGAGCACTCAAGGCGACGGCCAGTTCGGCGGGAAGCAATGCGCCGGCCACAAGCAGGGTGAAGTGCATTGCTGATTTTACGATTGCAGCAGTGCGCGTGAATTCATCGGTCCAAGGTCCCTTGGCTACAATTCGCATGCTCTGATTGACTTCCTGACTTCCTGATTCCCTTGAACCTTCCCTACGAACTTCGACTTGGATTGCGCTACACGCGCGCAGGGCGCCGCGCGCGCCGGCGCAACGGGTTCATTTCGTTCATTTCAGCCATCTCGATCATCGGCATCGCGCTCGGCGTGATGACGCTCATCATCGTCCTGTCGGTGATGAATGGATTCGTCACGCAGGTTCGCGATCGCATGCTCTCGGTCGTCTCGCACGTCGAAGTATTTGCCGTCAACGGCGCGCTTCCGGATTGGCGCGCAGTTGAGCAAACCGTTCGTCGCAATCCGGCGGTGATCGGCGCCGCCCCGTATATCAACGCACAGGCGCTGTTGACGCGGGGGGACAGCGTGCGCGGGGTGCTCGTGCGCGGGATCGAGCCGGCAGCGGAGCCGGCCCTTTCGGAGATCACGATGCAGTTGCGCGGCGCGCCGCTGACGGCGCTGGTCGACGGCGAGTTCGGCATCATCCTGGGCGGAGAGTTGGC
>JBGSWX010000527.1:0-2328 GCA_041751695.1 Burkholderiaceae bacterium
CGTGATCGAGCATCATGCACGCCGCGTACAGCATCGCGGTCGGATTGGCGACGCCCTTGCCCGCGATGTCGGGCGCCGAGCCGTGGACCGCTTCGAAGATCGCGGCGTCGGCGCCGATGTTGGCCCCGGGCGCCATGCCGAGCCCGCCGACGAGCCCGCGATCTCGTCGGACAAAATGTCGCCGAAAAAATTGGTCGTCAGGATCAAGTCGAACTGCCACGGCTTCAGCACGAGCTGCATCGCGCACGCATCGACGATGCGGTCGTCGCACGCGACTTTGCCTTCGTACTTTTTTGCGACTTCGCGTGCGGTATCCAGAAAAATTCCGGTCAGCGCCTTCAGCACGTTGGCCTTGTGCACGATCGTGATTTTCTTGCGGCCGTTCTTCTGCGCATAGCCGAACGCGAACTCCGCGATCCGCCGCGAGCCGGCGCGCGTATTGACACCCGACGAAATCGCCACCGCGTGCGGGTCGCCGTCGATCGGGATGTAGTGCTCGAAGCCGACGTACAACCCTTCGAGGTTTTCGCGCACCAGCACGATGTCGATGTCTTCGTAGCGGCCGCCGCTGATCATCGTGCGCGCCGGCCGCAGGTTTGCGTACAGCTTGAATCCTCGCGCAGCCGCACATTGACCGATCGAAAGCCGCTGCCGACCGGTGTCGCCAGCGGCCCTTTGAGCGAGAGACGCGTACGCCGGATGCTGTCGAGCAGCGCCGGTGGCAGCGGGTCGCCCGACTTTTCGACGGCGGCCAGGCCGCCTTGTTGGACGTCCCAAACGAATGGCTTGCCGAGCGCGTCGAGGATCTCGACCACCGCGGTCGTGATCTCGGGTCCGATGCCGTCGCCGGGGATTAACGTTGCGGGAATCGATTGCTGCATGGATGCCGTGCGCCGAAAGCGTGCGTTACGCTTTCGGCATCGTAGCCGAGGCATGCGCGATGCCGGCGTTCAAGGCGTGTGGTGAATCGCACGGCCAAGGCGGATGCGATGCTGGCATTGGCGCAGCGCGGATTGCGTTGGTTGCACTACGAGATCGATGCGAGTCCCAAAAAGACTCGCATTCGATCGAGCTCGGCGTCGAGCTCGCGTTTGAAGAGCGCGTCGCGCGGCGCGGACTTCACGTAGCCGATGTCGGTGTGAAGCGCGCCGTGCTGCACGGAGATGTTGCCCCAGCCGATCACGCGGTCGCGCCATAGAAGCGGCAGCGCGTAGTAGCCGCGCTGCCGTTTTGCGAGCGGCGTGTAGGCCTCGAAGCGATACGCCCAGCTCCAGAGTATTTCAAAGCGGCGGCGGTCCCACACGACAGGATCGAACGGTGCCAGGAAGCGAACAACGTCTTGCGGCGCGTCTGACGATGGCGTCTCTTCGCACGGCCAGTACCAATCGATGCTGTCGATGCGTGCGTGCGCGAGCCGTTGCCGGGCGCGGGCCAATGCGGCGTTCAAGCCGAGGCGCCACTGCGGCACCGCGTAACGCAGCCGCCTGACCAGGCCCGACAGGCTCAGCGCCGGCAGTGGGGCGTACTTAAGCACGATCACATCGACCAGCAGGTCGATGCGTTCGCGCCGCGCAGCGGCGTCGACCGGTTCGATCGGGTGCGTTTGCACTTCGTAGAGGCGGATACCGCCCGCGCGCCGCGCCACGCGCAACAGACCGCGGTAATGCATCGCGTCGAGCAGATGCGTGGTGGCGTTCGACGAACCGCCCCAGTAGTTCGTCACCGAGCCGTGCGAAAAGTGCGCATCGACCTCGCGCGGGTGTACCGCCCCGCGCTCTCGCGCGAAGGCCAACAAAGCTTGCGCGCGCGCTTTCTGCGACGGTGACCAGCGCGCGACCCGGGCACGCGGATGCATCAGCGCGTACACGTCGGCCGTCACGAAGCCGTAGTTAACGAAGAAATCTTCGTGAACACCGAGCGCTGCATAACGGCGCTCCAGGTCTCCCGCGCGATAGTTCTTCACGCGATGGCGCAGCGTCAGATCCTGCGCGCGCGCCGGCGCGCGGATCGGATCGGCTTGGACGAAGCCGAATTTCTGCAGCGCACGTTTGAGCGTTGTCGGTGCGAAAAAGCTGCGCGCGACGGCGTAGCGTCTCAGGCCATCGAGCGTGACCGGCATCGGGCGTGCGTCAGTCGACGCGCGCCCCTGAGAACTTCACGACACTTTGATACTTCGAAAGCTCACGACGCACCAATTCCGAAAATTGCTCTGGCGTGCCGGGCGCGGGCTCGGCGCCCATTCGTGCCAGCCGCTCGCGCATCTCGGGTGAGCGCAACGCTGCCGTGAACGCCGCATTGAGGCGGGTAACGACGGCGCTCGGCGTCCCG
>JBGSWX010000528.1:0-1609 GCA_041751695.1 Burkholderiaceae bacterium
AAGCTCGACGGCTGGACCGGCGACATCATCGTCGCTGCCTCCGAGATCGAGCGGCGCGCGCGCACGATCGACGCCGGTGTGAAGCGCGACATCGAGTTTGCGACGGCGCAGGTGCGCCGCTTCGCACAGGCGCAGCGCGACTCGATGCACGAATTTTCGATCGAGGTGCAACCCGGCCTGGTCGCGGGCCAGCGGCTGATCCCGGTCAACGTTGCGGGTTGCTACGTGCCGACCGGTCGCTATGCGCACATCGCCTCCGCGTACATGACGATTGCCACCGCGAAGGCCGCTGGCGTGCCGACCGTGATCGCGTGTTCGACGCCGTACAAAGGCGAAGGCATTCATCCGCACGTGCTGTACGCAATGATGGTGGCGGGCGCGGATGTGGTGATGACGCTCGGTGGCGTGCAGGCGATCGCAACGCTTGCCTACGGCCTGTTCACCGGCAAGCCCGCCGATATCATCGTCGGCCCCGGCAACAAGTATGTGGCCGAGGCCAAGCGCGCGCTGTTCGGTGAAGTTGGCATCGACGTTTTCGCGGGCCCCTCGGAGGTCGCCGTCATCGCTGACCAGTCGGCCGATGCTGCTCTCGTTGCCAGCGACCTCGTAGGCCAAGCAGAGCATGGACACGAGTCGCCCGCGTGGCTCTTCACGAATTCGCGTGCGCTGGCCAACGATGTCATGCGGCGCGTACCCGCATTGATCGATGCGCTGCCCGCGACTGCACGAGACGCCGCCGGCGCAGCGTGGCGCGACTACGGCGAGGTGGTGCTGTGCGACACACGCGAAGAGGTCGCGCAGGTCTCCGACCGCTGCGCCTCGGAGCACCTCGAAGTGCATGCAGGCGACCTCGACTGGTGGCTTGCGAGGCTCACCTGCTACGGCTCTCTTTTCCTAGGTGAGGAAACAACGGTGGCGTTCGGCGATAAAACCTCCGGGCCGAACCACGTGCTGCCCACGCGCCGCGCAGCGCGCTACTCCGGCGGACTCTCGGTGCACAAGTTCATCAAGACCGTGACCTGGCAACGCATGACGAGAGCGGCCAATCACACCATCGCTCCGGCCACCGCGCGTATCTCACGGCTCGAAGGAATGGAAGCGCACGCGCGCACAGCCGACGACCGGCTCGCAAAGTATTTTCCCGACGAGCGCTTCGAACTCGGCGCGCGCATCGAGTCGTGACAGCACCGGCGCGCTTTGACCTGGGCGGCCTGGTCGCCCTGGTGACGGGCGCGAGTTCTGGCATCGGACGCGAGATTGCAAGCGCGTTGGCGGAGGCGGGCGCCGCTGTTGTGCTGGTCGGGAGAAGATCGCAGCAGCTCACAGCGGCGCAGCGCGAGGTCGAGGCGGTTGGCGTACGAGCGGCCACACTAACTGCTGATCTTTCGAATGTGGAGACGCTGCACGCAACCGCCGAGCGTGCTGCATCGCTCTTCGGGCCGCCCGACATTCTCGTCAATGCGGCGGGAATCAACATCCGCAAGCCGATGCTCGAAGTGACCACGGCCGACTGGGACGCCATCCTGGCAATCAATCTCGCCGCGCCGTTCTTTCTGGCGCAGGCGTTAGCGCCCGCGATGATTGCCAAGGGATGGGGACGCATCATCAA
>JBGSWX010000529.1:0-2125 GCA_041751695.1 Burkholderiaceae bacterium
AAGCTCGCCTACGACTTTGCGCCGGGCGCACTGACTGCTGCCTATGGAGTGTTCGAGGACTCGAGCGGCGCATCGGGCGGCGAGGTGCGCATTGGCCTGGCCAAAGCGAGCCAGGACGACGACGTTATTGAAGGCATCGTATGGCCGCTGCATGGCGATGACGACGAGCAGACGATGGAGGAAGTCGACAAGGCGCTCAAGACACTAAACGTCAATCGCGCCGTGGCTCACGCGCACCGTTTTCCGCTTGAATTTTGCGATGACTGCGGTGCGCCGATGTTCCCTAATGCAGCCGGCCATGTGGTGCACGCCGAGCCGCCGGAAGAGGCGGAGGACCGGCCGGCCGCGCCGTTACATTAGCCGCCGTTACATCAACCGCGGTTACAGCAGCCGCGGCTACAGCAACCACGGTTCATCGGCCGCACGCGTGTTACAGCGTCAGTTCCACTGTTCGAGCAGCTCCGTCCTGCGTTCTGCCCAATGCGCGGCCCACTCGCTAACTTTGTCTTTCGCCATCGGCTTGCCGATGAAATAACCCTGGGCAAAATCGCATTCGAGCTCGCGCACCAGATGCCAGTCATCTTCCGTCTCCACTCCTTCGGCGACTGACTGCATGTTCAAACGCTTTGCGATGCTGATGCTGCTGTCGAGCATCGGGCGAATCAGTTCGTTCTGGCGCGCGCCGCTGACGAAGCCGCGGTCAATCTTCAATTCAGTGAACGGAATATCACGCAACTGGGCGAGCGAAGAATGACCGGTACCAAAGTCGTCGATCGACAGGCGGAATCGCTGCAGGCGTAACCGCACCAGCGTCTCAAGCGGCATCGGCAACGGTGCCATCAACCGGCTCTCGGTAATTTCGAGCGTGACGTCCTGCTGCGCAACGCCCGCTGTTTGCACCAGCTCGGTGACGTATTTCGCAAAATCTGGCTGACGCAGGTTGTCCATTGATACGTTCACCGACATCTGAATGTGCATGCCGTTCGCGTGCCACTGGGCGAGCTGTCCAAACGCCTCGTCGAACACCCACGATGTCAGCGAATCGATGGCGCCGCAATCTTCAGCAATGCCAATAAAGTTATCGGGAAACACCAGGCCGTAGGTCGGGTGCTGCCAGCGCACCAGCGCCTCCATGCCGATCAGCTCTGCCGTGCGCAGATCGACCCTTGGTTGATAGTGCAGAACCAATTCGCGGTTCTGGATCGCGGCGTGCAGGTCGGAGCCCGCGAAAGCCAGCGTTGGACCCGCAGCTGTTGGTACCGAAAACGGCTTCCAGCTTTCGAGCAGCGAATGCAGACTGGCCCGGCTCGCCGGCTTCTCGAGCGCGCCAAGAATCTGGAAACGACTTCCTTCCAGCAGCTTCTGCACCGCGTGCATCATGTGCGAACCTTCTCCGCTCAGGATAATCACGCCGCCGCAGAACGAGGTCTCGCGCATCCTTTGCAGAAACTCAATGCCGTCCATTCCCGGCATGTGCAGATCGCAGATGATGACGTCAACCAAGCCTGGCGCCTTCGCCAGCCGTGCCAATGCACCGGCTGCGTTTCCTGCCGTGCCGACCATCCCGTAGCCCATGCTCTGCAGCACTGCGGACTGGGTCTTCAGCATGAAAGGGTCGTCATCGACCATCAGGATTCGCGGTTGGCTACCGGAGCGCACGATCGTGCTCGCCGCCGACAAATCGGAGGGGCGATCTTCTGTCACGACCGAATCAGTTTCGGAAACGCCGTCAGCACTTGAATGGGACATAGTTAGACCTTCTGCAAGCGTGAAAAGGGAGTCCGCTGCATCTATGAGTTTGGTCGACACCCGGGCTCTGGCAAGCGGCGAATTAGAGAGGATTGGCAATCCACTTTAATCACAGGTTTCCCTGGCTAGTTAGGACCCGGACCGGCTGCGTGCCGAAGTGAAGCCAGATGCGCATCGACGGCGCCAAGCTCGGCATCAAATCGTTGCAGAAGGATGTCAAGCGCACCTGGTTCCAGTGACGGCGCCTTCTGCTCGATCTCTGCGCAGATATCGCCCAGCCGCAGCGCACCGACGGCGCGTGCGCCCGACTTGAGTCTGTGCGCGGCATCGACTACCGCAGGCATCGCACGCTCAACGCATCCAAGCTTGATTTCCG
>JBGSWX010000530.1:0-5700 GCA_041751695.1 Burkholderiaceae bacterium
TGCGCAAACCACGCCGCGAGCACGCTGGCGACGGTGACCAGCGCGACGTCCATCAACGCGGCCGTGCCGACCTGTATCGCGCCGAGCAACAGGCTTTGTCCAAGGACCGGGCCGGCCGAAGGATCGACGAACTGCGGAAACAGCGACAGATAGAACACGGCGACCTTGGGATTGACTACCGCGGCGACGAACGCCTGGCGCAGCAACACGCGGTCGCGCACCGGTTCAAGCGGCTGCGGTTGAAACGTAAATCCCGCGCCGCGCACCGTCGCGTAGGCAAGCCACAGCAAATAGGCTGCGCCGGCCAGCTTGATCGCATCAAATGCGTACGGCACGGCGAGCAGCACGACCGTGAGGCCGAACGCGGCGAACGTTGCGTGCAGCGAAAGCCCAGCCGCCACGCCGAACATCGAGAAGTAGCCGGCGCGTCGCCCCTGCGCCAGCGTGCGCGAGATCAAATACAGCCACACCGGTCCCGGCGTAGCGGCCAGCACCATCGATGCGAGCGTGAATAGTGCGAGGCGGTCAGTGGTCAAGCCAAGCATTTATCTTCTCCATTCGAACTGCTGGTCGAGCATGGGCGGGCCCCACTCGGTGCTCTGGCGCTCGCTGATCAACCGGAAGCCGTGCTGCTCGTACAAGTGGCGAGCCGCGTCGAGGCCGGCGAACGTGTGCAGATGAACCATGGCGAATCGAGTGCGGCAAAAATCCATCGCCGCCGACATCAAGCGGTGGCCGAAATCACGGCCTCGCAACTCTTCGGTGACGATGAACCAGCGCAGCTGTGCGGCGTCGGGCTGTTGGCTGCCGCCGTCGATGACCATCGACCCGTGCACACGGCCCCCGTCGACCAACAGCCAGACGCCGTCACGCGCCGAGTCGTAGCGGCCGAGAAACGCGCCGATATCGGCCAGCCGTCCGGCTTCGAAGATCGCACCAAAGCCGTGATGCCGGGCGTAGTAGTGAGTCTGCAGCGCGCAGCTTGCTGCGAGCCCACCCGGAATGTAGCCCGGCACTATGCGCGGCCCGCAGTCGACGGGATTCAGCGCATGCTCGAAGGGATAGAGCAGCTCGAAGCGTTCGAGACACACTTCCGCGTCTTCGCTCATCGAGCGGCCGAGCGATTCGCACTCGCGGCTGAAGTAGCTCCAGTGGCCGCGCTTCCAGTCGGGAAGCGTGCGGTCTCCTTCGCCTTCGTCCCATGCGAAGGCCGCATCGACGTCGCCGAATTTGCGGCGCTCGAGCACGGTGGTGCGTAACACAGCGCGCGGTGTGCCGTCGAGCTCGGTCACGACGCTGTAGCCGTCGGGCACGGCGGCCGTATGTGGAAGTGCATCCGCCACGCAGCCGAGTGCAGCGGTCGCGCGCTTGGGCCCGTGCAGCACCAGCTCAACCAGTTCGTGCGCGAGTTGCTGACTATCGCCGAAATACCACGCCTGGTACGGCGCCGTCTCGGAAAGCTTCGACGCACGGCAATAGGCCGACCAAAAGTCGGCCACGCGTGCGCGATCAACGGTGTTATCGAGTGATGGTTTGTCGTGGATTGCTGCGGTATTCACGGCGGCGATTACATCGTCTCCGCGAACAATTCACGGCCGATCAGCATTCTGCGAATTTCGCTGGTGCCTGCGCCTATCTCGTACAGCTTCGCGTCACGCCACAAGCGTCCGGTCGGATAGTCGTTGACGTAGCCGTTGCCGCCGAGCGCCTGGATCGCTTCGCCGGCCATCCAGGTTGCCTTCTCCGCCGAATAGAGACTCGCTCCGGCAGCGTCCTTGCGCAGCGCGCGCATCGTGTCGGCCGTGGCGCGGTCGCACGCGCGGCCGACTTCATACACATACGCGCGGCACGCCATCATCGTGGTGTACATGTCGGCGAGCTTGCCCTGCATCAATTGAAACTCGCCGATCGACTGGCCGAACTGTTTGCGCTCGTGCACGTAGGGCAGAACGGCGTCCATGCACGCGCTCATGATGCCGAGCGGGCCGCCGGAGAGCACGGCGCGCTCGAAGTCCAGACCCGACATCAACACCCGGGCGCCGCCGCCTTCTTCGCCGAGCACGTTTTCGATCGGCACTTCGACATTTTCGAAGACCAGCTCGCCCGTATGCGAGCCGCGCATGCCGAGCTTGTCGAGTTTCTGCGCGACCGAAAATCCTTTCATGTCTTTCTCAACGATGAAAGTGGTCATGCCGCGCGCGCCCATCTGCGGATCGGTCTTGCCGTAAACCACCAGCACGTCGCAATCGGGGCCGTTGGTGATCCACATCTTGGTGCCGTTCAGTATGAAGCGATCGCCCTTCGCGTCTGCGCGCAGTTTCATGCTGACAACGTCGGACCCGGCGTTCGGCTCACTCATCGCGAGCGCGCCGACGTGCTCGCCGCTCACGAGCTTCGGAAGATATTTTTTTCTTTGCGCCGCGTTGCCGTTGCGCCGAATCTGGTTCACGCACAAGTTCGAGTGCGCGCCGTACGACAACCCAACCGACGCGCTCGCGCGCGAGATTTCTTCCATCGCGACGATATGCGCGAGGTATCCGAGCTGCGCGCCGCCGTATTCCTCCTCGACCGTAATTCCGAGCACGCCGAGCTCGCCCATCTTGCGCCACAAGTCCATCGGAAACTGATCGGTACGATCGATCTCGGTGGCGCGCGGTGCAATTTCGGCCTGCGCAAAGTCGTGAACGGCGTCACGCAATGCGTCGACGTCGTCGCCCAACTGAAAATTGAGGCCAGGCAGCTGCATCAAAACTCAAGGCGCGACGGCGCGGCCGGGCGCAGGTCGTCCGTCGGACAGGCGGACCGCACCGCGAATCAACCGGTAAACGGTCCATAGCCAGACGATCGCTATGCCCAATCCCCCCAGGACGCCGGCGCCGATCAGCTCCCACGGAATGTTGAAGTACTGCCCCGACTGAACCGCACTCTCGATTTCAATCGCGTTTGGAATCATCACGACCAGCATCGCGCCGAGCATCAGCGCCGACAAGAGCAGCGACCACCAGAACGTTCTGATCAGCCAGCGGTAGTGTGAAGCCAGCAACTCGGGCACATCATTAAGCTTTACATACGCCATCACCAACCCGATGACGGTTGGCCAGAACAGAAACAGCCCGAGGCCGTACAGGCCGTAGGTGACACCCACCAGCGTGAACTCTCGCGACGACGGAATGGATTCGCTGGCGCTCATCAGAACACTCACCAAGATCAGAGGCCGATGTTAGCGCTTGCGCGATCGAGACGCTCGTTGGGCACGCACCAGCGCTAGTTGCTGACCGTCATCTGCGGCTAGCATCGCTAACCCCATGTGCGGCCGGTGCCCGTTTACATGGCGGCTTTATCCGAAGGAAACAGAATGTCGAAGAGCTTTCGATGCTGGCTTGCTGCCATATTTCTTGTCGCATTGCCCGGCATGGGGCACGCTTGTTCGCCTGCTTTCGTCAATCTCTATGAGCAGTTCAACAAACACAACAGCGTTTTCCTGGGCACTGTAAAAGAAAGGATCAAAGATGCCGCTCCCGGCCGAGGTGTCTACACAATTTTCGTAGATGAAGCTTTCAAAAGGGCGTTGGACAAAGGTAACGCAGGCGGACAGGTCGAGATCACGCTAAGCGAAAACGAGCAATGCGGCCTGGGTCGACCGAAGAGCAAAGACAGAATCCTGATTTTCATGAACGACGGCGATGTCGTGAACACGACCAGCCACTCGCGGCTCATCTGGATGGAAGCGGAGCAAAAGGAAGCCAACCTCAATCCGGTGATGGATGACTTGTTGACGTTACGTCGCATGCTCTTTCCGAAGAATCAGAAAGGCGTAGTCCCGGACGAGAGCGCGGCGCTGCATCAAGCCTTGAAGGTTCTAATACCTGTGCTTGGGCGGGAAAGAGTCAGCAAGCAAATGCCCTTTAAGGTCACGTATCTTGCGGACAAACCGAATAGCGATGATCGCGTGTGGCGGGTTGAGGGCACGCTCAGTTGTCCGAACCGGAAGAAAGAACGCTGTAGCAATGGCCATGGGGCAGATGTGAACAGATGGTCGGGAGATGTGGTCCGCGTGTTTTGAGTCGAACCGCCGCATTCGCCGAGCACGTAGTGGAGTAGACATTCGACGGTGCTCCGGCGCGCTACGCTTGTCCAATGACAACGCAAGCCGCGCGCGCGATCCTGAAGAACACGTTCGGCTATGACGAGTTCCGCAGCTTTCAGGCGGAGGTAATCGACCACATTGGCGCCGGCGGTGACGCGCTGGTGTTGATGCCCACCGGCGGTGGCAAGTCGTTGACGTATCAGATCCCCGCGATGCTGCGGCCGGGTATTGGCGTGGTTGTTTCGCCGCTGATCGCGCTGATGCAGGATCAGGTGATGGCATTGGGCGAAGCAGGTGTGCGCGCGGCGTTTTTGAATTCGAGCCTGTCGTCCGCCGAAGCCGCTACGGTCGAGCGGCGCATGCGTGCCGGCCAGCTGGATCTTGTTTACATCGCGCCTGAGCGGCTGATGGGCGAGCGCTGTCAGCGGCTCCTCAGCGACGTGCAACAGAGCGCAGGACTCGCGCTGTTCGCCATTGACGAGGCGCATTGCGTCTCGCAATGGGGCCATGACTTCCGGCCCGAGTACGGCCAGCTCGCCATCCTGCGCGAGCGCTTCGCAGCGGTGCCGCGCATCGCACTGACGGCCACGGCCGATGTGCCGACGCGCCGCGAAATCGCCGAGCGGCTTTTAATTGAGCCGCGCCTGTTCGTGGCGAGCTTCGATCGCCCGAATATTCGCTACCGGATCGTCGAAAAGCGCGATGCGCGCGATCAGCTGCTGCGCTTCGTTCGCGACGAGCATGCGGGCGACGCCGGCATCGTCTATTGCCTGGCGCGCAATACGGTCGATGAGGTGTCCGCATTTCTCTGCGCTAACGACGTGCGCGCCCTGCCGTATCACGCCGGCATGGATTCGGCAGCTCGCTCGGCCAACCAGAGCGCATTCTTGCAGGAAGACAGCCGTGTGATGGTGGCGACGATTGCCTTCGGCATGGGCATCGACAAGCCCGACGTGCGCTTCGTTGCGCACCTGGATATGCCGAAGAGCATCGAAGGCTACTTTCAGGAAACGGGCCGTGGCGGCCGCGACGGCGAGCCGGCCGACGCGTGGATGACCTACGGCCTGGCCGACGTGGTGCAGCAGCGCCGGTTGATCGAAATGTCAGAGGCCGATGCTACGTACAAGCGCCTATCGGGTGCGAAGCTCGATGCGATGCTGGGGCTTGCTGAAGCCGCCGATTGCAGAAGAGTGAGGTTGCTCTCGTATTTCGGCGAAGCGAGCGCGCCGTGCGGTAATTGCGACAACTGTCTGACGCCACCGCAAAGAGTCGATGCAACCGAGCCTGCGCGCAAATTGTTGTCGTGCATTTACCGCTGCGAACGCGGCACCGGCTTTGGCTTTGCCGCGACTCACATCATCGATGTGCTGCGCGGCAAGCAAACGGAGAAAGTGGCGAAATTCGGCCACGAGCGGCTGTCGACGTTCGGCATCGGCGCCGAGCTGTCGGAAGCCGAGTGGCGCCTGTTGCTGCGGCACCTGGTCGCGCAACGTATCGTCGAAGTCGATCATTCGACTTTCAATGTGCTGCGCCTGACCGCAGCGAGCCGCGCCGTGCTGCGCGGCGAGCGCGCGATCGAACTCAGGCAGCAAAGCGCCGAGCCGCGCCGTGCT
>JBGSWX010000531.1:0-7914 GCA_041751695.1 Burkholderiaceae bacterium
TGCATCGCCGAAATGGGCGGCAAGAACGCTGCGATCGTCACGCGCCATGCCGATCTCGAACGCGCTGCCACCGGCATCGTGCGTTCGGCATTTGGCCTGCAGGGACAGAAGTGCTCGGCGTGTTCGCGCGTGTATGTGGAACGCCAGGTTGCCGACGCACTGCGCGCGAAACTGATCGAAAAGACACACGCGATTTCTGTAGGTGATCCGACCCTGAAGCAGCACTGGATGGGGCCGGTTATCAACGAACCCGCGTACATGCGCTACCAGAAATGCACCGAGCAGTTGCGCAAGCACGGAACAGTCTTCACCGGCGGTGAAATTCTTACTGGGGGCGCATTGAGTAACGGCTACTTTGTTGCGCCTACCATCGGCACCGTATCGTTCGACTACAGCCTATGGCGCGACGAAAAGTTCATTCCACTCGTGCTTGTGGGTGACGTTGCTTCGATTGACGAAGCCATCACGCACGCCAACGCGTCCGAGTACGGCCTGACCGCGGGGTTCTATGGCGCGAGCAAGGAGATTCCGACCTTTCTCGATCGCATCGAAGCCGGCGTTACGTACGTCAATCGGCCGCAGGGTGCCACGACCGGCGCGTGGCCGGGCTACCAACCGTTCGGCGGTTGGAAAAGCAGCGGTACTACGGGCAAGTCGATCGGCAGCTTCTACTACCTGCCGCAGTATCTACGCGAACAGTCGCAGACGATCGTCGATTGATCTACAGCGGCTTCTTCAGCCAGTTCGCCAGTTCGCCGATCACGCCGCGGCGAAACATCAGCACACACACGACGAAGATCACACCCTGCACGACCGTGACCCAGGCGCCCAACTGCGCGAGGTAGTTCTGCATCGTGATGATGATGGCGGCACCGACCACGGGGCCGAAGATCGTGCCGAGACCGCCGAGCAGCGTCATCAGCACCACCTCGCCCGACATTGACCAATGCACATCCGTGAGCGTGGCGAGCTGGAACACCAGTGACTTGGTCGCTCCAGCCAGTCCCGCCAGCGTGCCCGACAGCACGTACGCCATCAACTTGAACTTGTCGGTGTCGTAGCCCAGAGAGACCGCACGCGGTTCGTTCTCGCGAATCGCCTTCAGCACCTGGCCGAACGGCGAATGCACCACGCGGTAGATCAGCAGAAAGCCGCCGATGAAAATCACCCACACCAGCGCATACATCACCGTGTTGTTCGCAAGATCGATCAGTCCGAACAACTTGCCGCGCGGCACCGCCTGAATGCCGTCTTCGCCGCCGGTAAACGGCGTCTGCAGATAGAAGAAAAACACCATCTGCGCGAGTGCCAGCGTAATCATCGCGAAGTAGATGCCCTGGCGGCGGATCGCCAGCAATCCGCTGCCCCAGGCCAGCACCGCCGAGCAGAGGGTGCCGAACACGATCGCGAGTTCCGGCGTTAGGCCCCATACCTTTGCCGCGTGCGCGGTCGCATAGCCCGCGGTACCGAGAAACATCGCGTGACCGAACGACAGCAGGCCGCCGAAGCCGATCAGCAGATTGAAGGCGCACGCGAATAATGCGAAGCACATCACCTTCATCATGAATATCGGATACACCACCAGCGGCGCGAGCGCGAACAACGCGGCCATCACGGCGAACGCAATGCGCTGGTGCTTTAAGTCGTGCTGACCGGCAGCCGACACAGTGGCGTGAGCAACGGCCATAGCTCTACTTCTGCGTGCCGAACAGGCCGGCCGGCTTGATCAGCAGTACGATCGCCATGATGATGAAGATCACGGTATTCGACGCTTCCGGATAAAACACTTTGGTCAGCCCTTCGATCACCCCAAGTCCGAAGCCGGTGATGATCGATCCCATGATCGAACCCATGCCGCCGATCACGACCACCGCGAACACCACGATGATCAGGTCCGCACCCATCAGCGGACTGACCTGATAGATCGGCGCCGCCATCACGCCGGCGAATCCGGCCAGCGCAACCCCGAAGCCGTACGTCAGCGTGATCATGCGCGGCACATTGATGCCGAACGCCTGCACCAGCGCCGGGTTCTCGGTGGCGGCGCGCAGATACGAACCCAGCTTCGTGCGCTCGATCACGTACCAGGTGGACAGACACACAATCAGCGACGCAACGATCACCCACGCGCGATAGTTGGGCAGGAACATGAAGCCGAGGTTGCGCCCGCCCTCCAACTGTGTGGGCATTGCGTACGGCTGGCCCGATGAGCCGAACTCGTTGCGGAACAGGCCCTGAATGATCAGCGCCAGACCAAACGTCAGCAGCAAGCCGTACAGGTGATCGAGCTTGTACAGCTTCGACAGCATCAATCGCTCGATCACCATGCCGGTGGCGCCGACAATCACGGGCGCCAGCGCGAGCGACCACCAGTAGCCCAGCCCCAGCTTGTTCAGCAGGAAATACGCACAGAACGCGCCCATCATGTATTGGGCGCCGTGCGAGAAATTGATGATGTTCAGCAGCCCGAAGATCACAGCCAGCCCGAGCGACAGCAGCGCATAAAACGACCCGTTGATCAGGCCGATCAGCAGCTGGCCGAACAGCGCCTGGGTGGGGATACCGAAGATTTCCACGAGAAGGAGGGATTCAAGATTGAGTGTCGGGATTCAGCGCCCGTTGCCGGTCCGGCGCCGAATCCCGTTTTGTTCCATCGCTCACGCCACTATTTCTTGGCGGGTTCGGCGGGTGCCGCAGGCGCAGCGGGTGCGGCAGACGCCACCAGCGGGCAACCGCCCTCGGCCATCGGACGGAACGCCTGCTCGACTGGGATCGTGGAGACGGTCTTGTAGTAGTCGTACGCTCCCTTCGATTCAGACGGCTTCTTCGCTTCGAAGAGGAATGCCGGGTGAAGCTTGCGGCCGTCGGCGCGGATCGTGCCCTTGCCGAACAGCGGATCATCGGTCGGCATCTTCTTCATCTGCTCGATAACCTTGGTGCCATCGTCGTTCTTGATCGCCTCGACCGCCTTCAGATAGTGCAGCACGGCCGAGTACACCCCCGCGTGAATCATCGTCGGGTATTTGCCGCTGTTGCCCGCCGCGAACCGTTTGGTGAACGCGCGCGTGTTGTCGTTCATGTCCCAGTAGAAGGTTTCAGTGAACTGCAGCCCCTGCGCGCGCTCGAGTCCCAGACCGTGGATCTCGGTCAGGAACACCAGCAGCCCGGCGAGCTTCTGGCCACCCTTGACAATGCCGAACTCGCCCGCCTGCTTGATCGAGTTAGTCGTATCGCCACCGGCGTTGGCGAAACCGATGATCTTGGCCTTGGACGCCTGCGCCTGCAGCAGGAACGAGGAAAAGTCTTGAGTGTTCAGCGGCGAGCGCACCTTGCCCAGCACTTTGCCACCGTTTTTCAGCACCACCGCTTCGACGTCGCGCTCGAGCGCGTGGCCGAACGCATAGTCGGCGGTGATGAAGAACCATGAGTCACCCCCGGCTTTGACGACGGCGTTTCCGGTGCCGTTGGCGAGCATCCACGTATCGTAGGTCCAGTGGATGGTGTTCGGCGAGCATGCCTTGCCGGTCAGGTCGGACGTCGCCGCACCGGACACCAGGAAGGCTTTGCCCTTTTCGCGCGTGATCTGATTGACCGCCAGCGCGACCGACGAGGTCGGCACATCTACGATCACATCGACCTTGTCCGTGTCGTACCAGGTGCGCGCAATCGTCGAGCCGACGTCGGGCTTGTTTTGATGGTCGGCCTGAATGACCTCGACCTTCATTCCCTTCTTGGCCGCGCCGAAGTCCTCGACCGCCAGCCGTGCCGCGACCGCCGAGCCGGGACCCGTCAAGTCCGCGTACAGGCTCGACTGGTCGTTCAACACCCCAATCTTGATGACCCCGTCCGAAATCTGCGCCTGGGCGGCGCCGGCACCCACCGCGAACATGGCGGCTATCAAACTGGAAAGCAATTTGCGTCTCATGCACATCTCCTTGTCCTTCTTTCGTGTCCGGGGCGACAACTGGGCCGGTCACACTCCCAGATACTCGTGAAGCATGTCCTGTTTGCTGGGTAATTCGGTCGCCGCAAAGCCCTCGACGATGAGGCCGTGTTCCATCACATACAACCGATCCGCCAGCGGCGCCGCAAAGCGGAAATTCTGCTCGACCATCACGATCGTCATGCCCTTTTCGCGCAACATGCGAATCATGCGCGCGAGCGCCTGCACGATCACCGGGGCAAGCCCTTCGCTGATCTCGTCAAGCAGCAGCAGCTTGGCGCCCGTGCGCAAGATACGCGCGACCGCGAGCATCTGCTGCTCGCCGCCGGACAGCCGCGTCCCGGGACTTGCGCGCCGCTCGTTCAGGTTGGGAAACATCGCATAGATCTCGTCGACGGGCATGCCGCCGTTGGCTACCACCGGCGGCAGCAAGAGATTCTCTTCGCACGATAGGCTGGCAAAGATGCCGCGCTCCTCCGGGCAGTACCCCAGGCCGAGCTGCGCGATTTTGTGCGGTGGCAGATTCACCGCCTCGACACCATTGATCATGATCGAGCCGCTGCGGCGGCCCACCAGTCCCATAATTGCTTTCAGCGTGGTGGTGCGCCCCGCGCCGTTGCGGCCGAGCAAGGTCACGACTTCGCCGCGGTTCACCGTCAGATTGACGCCGTGCAGGATGTGCGATTCGCCGTAGAAAGCGTGCACGCCGGTCAGTCGCAGGTACTCGGTGCTAGCCATGCGCGCCCTGCAACTCGGCGTCCGCGCTGCCCATGTAGGCCTCGCGCACCTGCGGATTGGTCGAAACTTCCGTGTATGGACCCTCGGCCAACACCGCGCCGCGGGCCAGCACGGTGATGCGATCGGCGATGGTCGACACGACGTCCATGTTGTGTTCGACCATCAACACCGTGCGACCGGTCGCAACCTGCTTGATCAACGCCATCACCCGCGCCACGTCTTCATGACCCATGCCCGCCGTCGGTTCATCGAGCAGCATCAGTTCGGGTTCGGTCGCCAGCGTGGTCGCGATTTCAAGTGCGCGCTTGCGACCGTACGGAAGCGAGACGGTTTCAACGTGCGCAAACGAACCGAGATCAACCTGGTTGAGCAAATCGAGCGCGCGTGCGTTCATCGATTCGAGGACTTTTTCGCTGCGCCAGAAGCGGAACGATAAATCGGTCGCGCGTTGCAAGGCGATGCGGACGTTCTCAAGCACCGTCAAATGCGGGAACACCGACGAGATCTGAAACGAACGAACGATGCCGCGGCGTGCGATCTGTACCGGCGAGTCACGCGTGATGTCGGTGCCATTGAAAAAAATCGTTCCGCGCGTCGGCGCCAGAAATTTGGTCAGCAAATTGAAGCAAGTTGTCTTGCCGGCGCCGTTCGGTCCGATCAGTGCGTGGATCGTTCCACGCTGAACTCTCAAATCGACGCTATCGACCGCGATAAAGCCCTTGAATTCCTTTGTGAGGCCACGGGTTTCGAGAATAACGTCGGTCGCACTCATCGGGAGGTGAGTATCTGTAAAAAGCAAGTGGGTTGCAAGACCGGCGAGCCCCGAGCTTTCACGGGGAACTGGCGGTAGTACTTATTCGCTTAGCCGATGTGCAAAATTGCACCTGGTGTCTTCGAGCTCGCGCGGCAACCGGCCTGCCAGTTTGGCAAACAATTCGCGATGCGATTGAATTTCGTTGCGCCAATCGCCGAGGTCGATCGATGTGATCTGGTCAAACTTCGCACGCGGGAAATCAATGCCGCTCCACTCGATGTCCTGGTAGCGGGGAGACACACCCAATGCATGCTCGACGCCCGCTGCCCGGCCTTCGACCCGGTCGACAATCCATTTCAACACGCGCATGTTTTCACCGAAGCCGGGCCAGATGAACTTTCCGTCGTCACCGGCGCGAAACCAATTCACAGTGAAAATCTTCGGCAGAGTTACGTTGCGGGCGGCGAGCTTCTTCCCCAATGCGAGCCAGTGCGCGAAATAATCGCCCATGTTGTAGCCGCAAAACGGCAGCATCGCGAACGGGTCGCGGCGCAGCACCCCTTGTGCGCCGGCCTGCGCGGCGGTGGTTTCCGAACCCATCGTGGCCGCCATGTACACGCCTTCGTTCCAGTCGCGCGCTTCGGTCACCAGCGGCACGGTGGTCGAGCGGCGGCCGCCGAACAGGAACGCATCGAGCGGCACACCCTCCGGGTTCTCCCAGTCATCGTCGATTGCCGGGCACTGCGCCGCCGGCACCGTGAAGCGCGCATTCGGATGCGCCGCCTTGCGGCCTGCCTTGCCGTCTTCGGGCGTCCAGTCGTTGCCCTGCCAGTCGATCAAGTGCGCGGGCGGCGGGCCCATGCCTTCCCACCACACGTCGCCGTCATCGGTCAGCGCGACGTTGGTAAAGATCACGTCTTCGCGCAGCGTCGCCATCGCGTTTCGATTGGTCTTCTCCGACGTGCCGGGCGCCACCCCGAAGAAGCCCGCTTCGGGGTTGATCGCGTGCAGCCGCCCATCCTTGCCCGGCTTGATCCACGCAATGTCTTCGCCCACGGTGGTGACGGTCCAGCCGGCAAACGCGGCCGGTGGAATCAGCATCGCAAAATTGGTCTTACCGCACGCCGACGGAAACGCGGCGGCGACGTAATACTTCTTGCCTGCAGGTGACGTCACCCCGAGGATCAGCATGTGCTCGGCCAGCCAGCCCAGGCCGTCGGCCTGCGCGCCATCGCGTGCCATCGTCGACGCGATCCGCAGCGCCATGCACTTCTTGCCGAGCAGTGCATTGCCGCCATAACCCGAACCGAACGACCAGATTTCGCGCGTCTGCGGAAAATGAACGATGTACTTGGTTGAGTTGCATGGCCACGCCACATCCTTCTCGCCCCTTTGCAATGGCTTTCCGACCGAATGCACGCACGGCACAAAGTCACCGTCGGCGCCCAGCGCGTCGAGGGCCGCACGCCCCATGCGCGTCATGATCCGCATGTTGACGACCACGTAGGCGCTGTCGGAAATCTCCACGCCGATCTGCGAAATGGGGCCGCCCAACGGCCCCATCGAAAACGGAACGACGTACATCGTGCGGCCGCGCATCGAGCCGGCAAACAGCCCGTTGAGCTTGGCCCGCATTTGCTCTGGCGCGACCCAGTTGTTGGTCGGACCCGCGTCATCCTTGGTCTCGCTGCAGATATACGTGCGGTCTTCGACGCGCGCGACGTCGGACGGATCTGAAAGCGCGAGAAAGCTTCCCGGGCGCTTGGCAGCGTCGAGCCGGCGAAACGTGCCGGCCGCCACCAACTCGTCGCAGAGCCGGTCGTATTCCTGCTGGGAACCGTCGCACCAAAGCACGCGATCCGGGCGCGTCAGCTGGGCGATTTCGTTCACCCACGCTTTGAGCTTCTTGTTCTTGACGTACGGCGGAGCGGTGACAGCTCCCGAAAGTACTGCGCTCATTTCCTGTCTCCTGACCGCCGCTTCGGTTGTCCATCAAACGCAGGCGAAACGCTCGTTGGTTTTGCCGACGCTGGGCCGGTGATTCTAGCCCGCCGCGTGCGCCCGTTTTGCGGCACCGCGCCAGCCGGCCGCGTGTGCTGATGCCTCTTGTCTAGGCAAAAAAAAGGCCCGCATGGCGGGCCACCGTCCGTCAGGCTCGATGCGTCAGGGGACGATGTCGATCTCGACGGCTTGCGGACCTTTCTGGCCCTGTTGCACCTGGTACTCGACCTTCTGATTTTCCTGCAGCGTGCGAAAGCCCTTGGCCTTGATGCCGCTGTAGTGCGCGAACAGATCGGCGCCGCCATCGTCGGGCTTGATAAAGCCGAATCCTTTGGACTCATTGAACCACTTCACTGTGCCTGTCGGCATTTGATCGCTCCGAATTTAATCGCTCCGAAAGACCGCGGGAAACGCCCCGCGACTGCAATTTGACGCTACACCAGCGTCCGCGAAAAAGCTAGGCGAGTGCGATCACGGC
>JBGSWX010000532.1:0-2351 GCA_041751695.1 Burkholderiaceae bacterium
TGATCGGCGGCGGGCTGCTGATGCGGCAGTGGCTGTCGCGTCAACGCGCAGTCACCGCCGCCGATAACGCGATCACCACGCTCTCGCCGCCGCCGCTGGCGATGACGACGGTGGATATTTTGCTCGAGGAGGAAGCCGGCGCAGAGCCCGCGCCTGACATTCCATTACCGCCCGCGCCGCCCGAGATCACACCGCAAGAAGAAGAGTTCACGAAGGAAGAGTCAGAGAAAGAAAATGATGAAAACAAAAATCCGAGTTCGTAAGGGCCAGGCGCCGGGCAAGCTGTCGCGCGAAGCATTTCGCGAGCGCTTCTTCGACAAATTCAGGGACCCGGCATTCAGCGCCGAGAAAACTTCGCTTCAGCGTATCGAAGTCATTGCGTGGGGTGGATACAGCAACCACCGCAAGGCGCCGCTGACGCATCCCGCCGGCCGCGGCTTTGCCGATCCTTCGTACGATCTATCGGACGAATGGCGTGCCGCCAGCAAGGCGATCCGCGAAGCGGAGCGGCAGCAGAAAGACCCGGCGTCGCGCTCGCGCGTGCTGGTGATCTCGGGCGGGGACCGCAACGACGGCACGTGCCCGGGTGAAATATCGAAAACGTGGCGCCTATCGCGCATCGTGATCGATACGCTGAAAAAAGCGCGCATCGAATGCGACGACCTCGACCTGAGCCGCATGACCTCCGAGTACGGCAAGCAGATTCATCCCTGCAAGGGCTGCGTGTCGACTGCGATGCCGCTGTGCCACTGGCCGTGCAGTTGTTATCCCAATCACGCGCTCGGGCAGGTCAACGACTGGATGAACGAGATCTATCCGCGCTGGTCGGCCGCGCACGGGATCATCATCGTCACGCCCGTGTACTGGTACCAGGTGCCCAGCGCATTGAAGCTGATGATCGATCGGCTGGTGTGCGCCGACGGCGGCAATGTCGATCCGAGTTCGACGCAGGGCAAGGATGCCAGGAAGGCGAAACAAATCGAGCTCGCCGATTGGCCGTTTCCGCAACACTTGGCGGGCCGCACCTACGGCCTGGTCGTGCATGGCGATGTAGCCGGCATCGAAAGCGTGCGTCGCTCATTGTCGGACTGGCTCGACTGGATAGGCCTGATCGACGCCGGTTCCCAGGCGCGGCTCGATCGCTACATCGGCTATTACAAGCCGTATGCAACGAGCCACGATGAACTCGATCGCGACAAAGAAGTGCAGGAAGAAGTGCGCAACGTTGCACGCGCGGTTGCCAAGGCAGTAGGCGAGTTGCGTGCGGGCAAGCTAAGTCAACCGGATAAGAAACTCGAATCGCCGCGCCCGAAATAGTTGCTGCATCAAGAAGCGCGCCCAATTGCCCGTCTATTCGGCCGATCCATTGGCGCCGCCCGCGCTGGGCGGGGCACAATTGCGCCATCCATACGGGCACTTGAACCGTAACTTCAACGAGGCGTAATTGTTAGACGAACAGGAAATCAAGCGCTTGTTGATTGCGACCGCGGCGCGTGACGTCGAAGCGTTCGCGCGCCTGTACAAGCGCTGCGCACCGCTGCTGCTCGGAGTTGCGCAACGCATTACGCGTCGCAGGGAGCTGGCCGAGGAAGTCCTGCACGACAGCTTTACCCGCATCTGGCGCGCTGCCGATACGTTCGATCCGTTCGGCGCGCCGGTCGGATGGATGACGGCCATCGTGCGCAATCGCGCGATCGATGTGATGGAAACGCATGACATGGCGCGCGTGGATTCGTATCACGCTGCGCTGGATGATCAACCGGAAGCTTCGCTGGATCAAATGTTTGACTGGGGCAGCGCGATTACCGCGGAAGACACGCTCGACGCAAATCGGCTGCGCGTGTTTCTGCGCCGTTGCCTGGGCGAGTTGCAAGCGGCCGAGCGGCAAGCGCTGGTGCTCGCCTACGAGCACGGCTTGAGTCACGGCGATCTTGCTGCGCATCTGCGCAAGCCGCTGGGCACCGTGAAGACGTGGATTCGGCGCGGCATGCTCAATCTGCGCGCGTGCATCGATGAATGCACCGGAAATGTTGGAGCCGGGCGATGAAGCTTGCGCGCCATCGTCAGCTCGATGCCATCATCGGCGAGTACATCCTTGGCGCGTTGCGCGGCCGAGCGCGGCGCCGATTCGAGCGCGCGTTGCGCGAGGAACCCACCGTCGCGCTGAGGCTGCGCACTTTGCAACAGCAGTTCTCCCCGGCGTTCAGCGAACGGATTGCCGTGACGCCGCCCGCCGGCGGCTGGCAACGGCTCGAGCGCGAGCTCAATCTGCAACAGCATCGCGCGCCGTGGCACTCGCGCGTGTCGGTTCTGCGCGGGTGGGCGTTCGGTGCAACGGCCGCGTTGGTGCT
>JBGSWX010000533.1:0-1662 GCA_041751695.1 Burkholderiaceae bacterium
GTACCACGTCATGCGCACGATATGTTGCGGGCCGGCGTTGGCTTCGGCCAGCACGGTGAGCACGTTGGACAGCGCTTGCCGCACCTGGCCGACCAGATCATCGGTTTCGAACACGCCTTGCGCGTTCCAGCCGATTTGCCCGGCGACCGCGATCACCGTGCCGCGCGCAGCGATGCCATTCGCGTAACCGCGCGGTCGGGGCCAGGCGGGGGGTTGCAATGTGTTCATAGATCGGTGCGAACCTTCCACAGCTCTGGGAACAATACGACGTCGAGCATCTTGCGCAGGTATGCCACGCCGCTGGTGCCGCCGGTGCCGGTCTTGAATCCGATGATGCGCTCGACGGTCGTTACGTGGCGAAACCGCCATAAGCGGAATGCGTCTTCGAGATCGACCAGCTCCTCGGCTAGCTCGTAAAGCTCCCAGTGCTCGCGCGGTGCTCGATAGATCACAAGCCACGCCTGCTCGACCGATGTGTCGGACGCGTGAGGCTCGCGAACATCACGCTCGGTGATGACCGGATCGATCGCGAAGCCGCGACGCGCGAGCAACCGAATCGCTTCATCGTAGAGCGACGGCGCATCGAGCGCGCTCTGCAGCGCCGAATGGATCGGCGTCTGCTCGTGTGGTTTCAGCATCGCGGATGCCTTGTTGCCGAGCACGAACTCGATCTCTCGGTATTGCCACGACTGAAAACCGGAACTCGTGGCGAGATACGGCCGGATCGCGCTGTACTCGCTCGGCGTCATCGTCGCCAGTACGCTCCACGCATGTACCAGTTGTTCCATGATGCGCGAGACGCGCGCCAGCATCTTGAACGCCGGCGGCAGATCATCGGCGCGAATCGCGTCGCGTGCAGCGCGCAGCTCGTGCAGCGCGAGCTTCATCCACAGCTCGCTGGTCTGATGCTGAATGATGAACAGCAGCTCGTTCGGATCGGACGAGCGCGGATGCTGCGCGTCCAGAATCGAATCGAGCGCCAGGTAGTCGCCGTAGCGCAGGTCGTTCACGTTACAGCCTCCCGCGTTTGGAACTCGGCGCGCTGCCATTCGTCTTTCGCGAGCACCTGATGCAGCGCCTGCGCTGCGTCCCACACATCTGCATGGCCGACATACAGCGGCGCAAAGCCGAAGCGAAGATTGTCGGGCGCGCGAAAATCCCCGATCACGCTACGCTGAATCAGCGCCTGCATCACCGCGTACGCGTGCGGATGCGAGAAGCAGACCTGGCTGCCGCGTTGCTCGGCATTGCGCGGCGAGGCGAGCGACAGCCCCTGGCCGGTGCAGTGCTGTTCGACGAGCTCGATAAACAGCTGTGTCAGCGCGATGGATTTCGCGCGCAGCGCGTCGATACCTGCGGCGAGCACGGTGTCGACGCCGACTTCAAGGGCCGAAAGTGCAACGATCGACGGTGTGCCGACCGCATAGCGATCGATCGAAGCGGCGGGTTGATAGTCCGCGACGAACGCGAACGGCGCGTGATGGCCGAGCCAGCCCGCGAGCGGTTGCGCGTAAGTGTCGTCGGCGATCGCGGCCAGATGGCGGCCTGCAACGAATACGAAGGCCGGCGCGCCCGGCCCGCCATTCAGATACTTGTAGCCGCAGCCGACGGCGAAGTCCGCGGCAGCCGCATTCAAAGCGACCGGCACCGCGCCGGCCGAGT
>JBGSWX010000534.1:0-3577 GCA_041751695.1 Burkholderiaceae bacterium
ATGTGTCAACGGCGGAATAATGCAACCGGGCGCGAGCTGCTCGATAGGCTTTGAGTTCGTGCCAACCACCGCCGGCGCTAGCACTGCCACCTTTAGGGTCACCTTCGTCGGCAACGTGCCGGCACGCGACATCACACTGCAGGGCACTGCAACCGGTGCCGGAACGGCGTCGGCGCCGACCTCGTCGGCCAACGCGCCACTGAACGCCGGCGCGGGTGCGCTGGGCTGGTTGAACCTGCTCGGATTGCTCGCCCTGCTCGGAGTCAGCGGGAAACGACGTCGATAGACCTACTCGCCTATCCAACAAAAGCGCCGCACGTCGGCGCTTTTTTGTTTGCGTCTAAATTTCGCCTCGATGAGGCCCCATGATCCAACGCGAGTGACGCACAAAGCGCGACTACCGCCGGCAATCTGGACGCTTGGCTTCGTCAGCCTGCTGATGGATATCTCGTCCGAGATGATCCACAGCCTGCTGCCGCTGTTCCTGGTCACGACGCTCGGAGCGAGCGCGCTGGTAGTAGGTGTGATCGAAGGGGCAGCTGAAGCGACCGCGCTGATCGTCAAGGTGTTCTCCGGTGTGTTGTCCGACTACTGGGGCAAGCGCAAATCGCTCGCTGTGTTCGGTTATTCATTGGGCGCACTGTCAAAGCCGCTGTTCGCAGTGGCGTCGACTGCCGGCATGGTTTTTACCGCGCGCTTTATCGATCGCATTGGCAAAGGCATTCGTGGCGCGCCGCGCGATGCCCTGGTGGCCGACATCGCGCCGAGCGATATGCGCGGTGCGGCGTTCGGACTGCGGCAATCGCTCGATACCGTCGGCGCATTCGTCGGCCCGCTGATTGCGATCGGATTGATGCTGCTGTGGGCGAACGATTTTCGAGCGGTCTTCTGGGTCGCTGTGATTCCCGCAGTCCTTGCGGTTCTACTACTTGTCTTCGGAGTGCGCGAGCCGGACCGCGACACCGCAGCGCGCCCCGCCAATCCGATCCGCAGGGAGAACTTGCGCAAGTTGTCGCACGCGTATTGGTGGGTGGTCGCAATCGGAGCTGTCTTCACGTTGGCGCGCTTCAGCGAAGCGTTCCTGGTGCTGCGCGCGGCCGAAGGCGGGTTGCCACTGGCGCTCGTACCCCTGGTCTTGATCGCCATGAGCATCGTCTATGCAATTTCCGCGTATCCGTTCGGCAGGCTGTCGGACCGTGTGAGTCATACAAGGCTGCTGGCACTCGGCCTCGCGGTGCTGATCGGGGCCGACGTTGTGCTCGCGTACAGCAACCAGTGGACGTGGGTGTTGTTCGGCGCTTCTCTCTGGGGTTTGCACATGGGCATCACGCAGGGACTTTTGGCGACGATGGTCGCTGGCGCCGCGCCCGCCGAGCTGCGCGGCACCGCGTTCGGATTTTTCAACCTGGTCAGCGGGGCGGCGCTGCTGGTGGCGAGCGTTTTGGCCGGGTTGCTGTGGGACCAATTCGGCGCGCCGCAGACTTTTGTAGCGGGCGCGGTCCTTAGTGCAACCGCGCTGCTGGCGATAATGGCGCGCGGGACTTCGCGTAACCGACCGCATTCGCGAGCATGACCATCGAGCTTCACGATCAGGTTTCGCAGGAAGGATTCGTATTCGTTGCCGCCGAAGCGATGCGTCCGCTGCTTGGCGCACCCGGTGCGTTGTCCGACTGGCTGCGCTTCGCCGAAAGCTGGAACGATCTGCTGCTCGACACGTACTTGCCTGATGGCCATCGCTACCGCCGCCGCCGCCATGCCACCTTATCGGCGCGGGCGGGCGAAGACGCGGTCACCCTCGAGCCGCATCAACCGCACTACCAAAGCCTCGACTACAACCCGCTGGTCGGCGGCATCGAGCGCTGGTTCGAGCCGATGCACGCAGAGATCATCGCCGGTCCGACGATGCAAAGGGTGCTCGCGTTCTGTTGCCGCCTGTTCGGTGCGCTGCGTCCAGACACGAAGTGGAAGATCGAGTGCCATCAGTTTCGCATCGAGGCGCGCACTGACGCGCCGGGCCGGCCCACACCCGAAGGCGTACATCGCGACGGCGTTGACTATGCGGTGGTACTGCTGATCAATCGCACGAACATCAGGCGCGGCACAACCACCGTGCACAATCTCGATAACAAGTTGTTAGGCAGCTTTACGTTAACGGCGCCGTTGGACGCCGCCATCGTCGACGACGCGAGGGTCAAACACGGCGTAACGGCGGTCGAGCCGATCGACGCAAGCCGCGCTGCTTATCGTGACGTGCTGGTCGTCACGTTCAAGGCGCAGTAGCGGTCAGGCGGCCATTAGTTCGGATCAGGTTCGGGAGGCGTATCCAAACTCTCGATATCTGCTAGATCTTTGGCCCGTCCACTGGCAAGCTTGTTGGCTCGAAAGTCGTCCAGGTGCAGGATCGGCAGCTCGACACCGGAAACAGAGACGAGCTTCCGACGCGGATAGCATTCTGCGAATTGAACCCCGTCAATCGACGAGAGCAGGTCAATGCGAGCCGGCGGATACCCGAGCTGAACGATCGCGCCTGGCTGCTGAAAATCGGCCTCGGACAAACCGACGCTGCCAAAGCCAAACTCGTGCAACGCTTTTAACAGTCGACGCACGTTGACGGGCGATGGATCAAGCCAGATGTCGATGTCGCCGGTGTATCTGGGATGGACCATGCGCGGCTAGCGCGTATCCGCCCACCACCAAATACTCAACTCCGTTTGAGTTGAGTAACTCGACAAACTCTTTGAAGTCTTTGTTGAGCATGGGGATCGGACGCGTGAACCTGCTGCCGCAGAAACTCGACCGCAGCAAATCTTTCCTCGACAGAACGCGTCAACCAGTAGATGCGGTCCTTCGGCGCTGACTTCAGTGTTGTGCGGTTGATGACTCTACGCATAGCGTCAGGTAACGGACACCGCGATGATACGGTGCGCCCCATTATTCGCGCTTGCCGCCTATCAGCCGACGATACTGCGCCATGTGGCGGATGGCGTTCTTCGGCTTTTTCACATCCTCGTAAAGCAGTGCCAGGTTGTAGTGGCAATCGGCAAGGACCGGGTCGACACGCAGGGCCGCTTCGTAGGCTTGTATCGCGTCGTTTTTGCGGCCCATTTCGTCGAGAAGCACGCCGAAGTTGTAGAGCAGCAACGCTTCGTCGCCGCATGCCCTGATCGCTTTGCGATAGACGCGCTCCGCCTGCGCGTGGCGGCCGCTTTCGTGCAGCAGCCTTCCCAGGTTGATGTGCGCATCGAGCAGTGTCGGATCTGCTGCGACCGCGTGCTCGTATGACCGTACGGCAGCGTCCGTATCTTTGCTTTCGAGTGCAGCGCCGTCCGCAAAGTGTGATTCCGCGCTCGCGTTAGGTTCCGTGCTCGCCTGTTCGATCACGCTGATCGTGCCGTCCGCGTCGGTTTCGAACGCGAGCAGGTACTGCCCTGATTCGGCCTGCCAGCGGCTGCCGCCTTCTTTGACGACAACATGATCGGCCACTGCGCAGATCGAGAGGCCGGACAAGGGCATTGACGATGGTAGGTGACGGCGCAGATCCTTGATCGATTGCGTGATGCGCCTTTGAGGCACGTTG
>JBGSWX010000535.1:0-3911 GCA_041751695.1 Burkholderiaceae bacterium
GTGATGATGAACGGCATGCGCCGCATGACGCCGGGCGGTGGCGGCGCGTTGCTGCCGTCGCTGCGGCGGCGGCGGTCTTCGGTAATGTGGATCAGCGCGTAATCGAAGCAATCGAGCAGCGCCGGCGGCAGCGGCACGTCCGGGCGTCCCCGCAATGCCATCTTGATGCCCGCGCGCCGAGCGCGTTGGACCAGGCGCTGTGCGGTCGGGTCGCGCAGGGCAATGGTCGGAATTTCGACGACCGCGTTGGCCGGTGCCTGCCATTCGAGCAGCGAATCGTCGAGCTGCGCATCGAGCGGCGCCACCAGCACCAGCGCACGCGATTCGGGCCACATCCCGCTCAACTGTTCGAGAATGAAGCCGACCGGCAGTCGGTCGCTCGGCTTCACCGACAGCATCGTCAATCGCGTGCCGAACGTGCGCCGCTCGTGATCGATGAGCGGTGCATAGCTCATCGACAGTGAGCCCAGAATGGAGGTGAGACCCAGACGGTCCGGCGCGTTCATGGCGCATTATTTGGGCGCGCACCGAGTGAGCGTGTGCAGAATTTCGACGACCGCGGCGCCTATTTTGTAAGTTCGATCGGCTTCATTTTTTGCCGAAGCCGCCACCGCCCGGAGTTTGAATAACTATCACGTCATCGACGTTCATTTCGGCCGATCCGATGTGACCCATCGTCTCGATGCGACCATCAATTCGCTCGATCCAGTTACGGCCCAATTCGCCGGGCTCGCCGCCGGCCATTCCGAACGGCGCGATCGAGCGGTGATTGGCCAGAATCGACGCCGTCATCGGCTCCAGAAAGCGCACGCGCCGCGTGCCACCGTTGCCGCCGTGCCAGCGCCCCGCTCCTCCCGAATTCGGGCGTATTTCGTAGCTTTCCAGACGCACCGGATAGCGGAACTCGAGCACCTCGGGATCGGTCAGCCGCGAGTTGGTCATGTGCGTCTGCACGACGTCGGTGCCGTTGAATCCATCGACGGCATCGATGGTTTGCACTCCTGCACCCGACCCACCGGAGATCGTCTCGTAGTACTGGTACTGCGCGTTGCCGAACGTGAAGTTGTTCATCGTTCCCTGCGCCGCCGCCATCACGCCGAGTGCGCCATACAGCGCGTCGGTGATGCACGACGATGTTTCTACGTTGCCGGCGACCACTGCAGCGGGGTAGCGCGGATTGAGCATCGAGCGCTCGGGAATGACAACGTGCAACGGCTTCAGGCAGCCGGCGTTCAGCGGAATATCGGCGTCCACCAGCGTGCGGAACACGTACAGCACGGCCGCGTAGCACACCGCGCTCGGTGCGTTGAAATTGTTCGGCAGCTGATCGGAGCTGCCGGTGAAGTCGATCTTTGCCGAGCGGCTGTCACGATCGACCGTGATGCGCACGCGAATCAGCGCACCGTTGTCGAGCGGATATTCGAATTCGCCATCCTTCAACTGTGTGATGACGCGCCGCACCGATTCCTCGGCGTTGTCCTGCACGTGCTGCATGTATGCGCGCACCACCTCGAGCCCGAACTGCTCGACCATCTTCAACAGTTCTTCGCGGCCCTTTTCATTCGCTGCGATCTGCGCCCGCAAATCGGCCAGGTTCTGTTGCGGGTTGCGCGCCGGGTAGGTGCCGGCGCCGAGCAGCGTCATCAATTCGGCTTCGCGAATGCGGCCAGGCTGGTTGATTCCCTGCCCTTCGACCAGCTTGAAGTTGATGAAGCGCACGCCTTCTTCATCGAGCGAGGTTGAAAACGGCGGCATCGATCCGGGCGTGGTGCCGCCGATATCGGCGTGGTGCCCGCGCGAGCCGACGTAAAAGAGAATCTCGGCCCCAGACCGATCGAACACGGGCGTAATCACCGTCACGTCGGGCAGATGCGTGCCGCCGTGATACGGGTCGTTGATCGCGTACGCGTCGCCTGCCTTCATCGCACCGGCGTTCTCACGCATCACGGTCTTGATCGATTCGCTCATCGATCCCAGGTGCACCGGCATGTGCGGTGCGTTGGCGATCAGATTGCCGCTCGCATCGAACAGCGCGCACGAGAAATCGAGCCGCTCCTTGATATTGACCGAATACGCAGTGTTCTGCAGTCGCAATCCCATCTGCTCGGCAATCGACATGAACAGGTTGTTAAACACTTCGAGCATGATCGGGTCGGCATCGGTCCCGATCGCTTGCCGCTGCACCCGAGGGCGCGAGCGCTCGAGAACGAGATGGTCGAGCTCCGTGACGATGGCTTCCCAGTCGGGCTCGACCACCGTGGTCGCGTTGGCCTCCGCAATGATGGCCGGGCCTCCGATGACGTCTCCCGGCCGCATCTCGTCGCGCGCATACAGCGGTGTGTCGTGCCACACCGATTCGCCGTACATGCGCACGACCGACTTGGCAACAAGGGACGCTGAACGCGCCGGTCGTGCGTCGGCCTTCTCGGTGGCCGTTTCGCCACCGCCGATCGCCTCGACCGAAACCGCTTCGATGACCAGGCCACGGCTGTCCATCAGAAACGAATAGCGCTTCAAATACTCGGCATCAAAGGCGGCCTGCATGTCGGCAATCGTCGCCGCGAGGACCACCAGCGCCGAATCGGTGCCGTCGTAGCGCAGATGGACGCGCCGCACGACGGCGATGCGCTCGCGCTGCACGCTCTGCGATTCAAGATCGTGCCGCGCCTGCTCCGCCAGTTCATCCAGCGCGGCCGTGAGCGCACTCATCGCAGCGGGTTGCAGCGGCCGCTCGATCGATTGCTCGCGCATGGCGGTCTGATCGGCCAGGCCCATGCCGTACGCCGACAGCACACCCGCCAGCGGATGCGCAAAGATCCTGCTCATGCCCAGCGCATCGGCCACGCGGCACGCGTGCTGCCCGCCGGCGCCGCCGAACACCGTCAACGTGTACTGCGTCACATCGTGGCCGCGCTGGATCGAGATGCGCTTGATCGCCTCGGCCATGTTGCCCACGGCAATGTCGAGATAACCGTCGGCCACCTGCTCGGACGTTAACGTGCGGCCGGTGGCTTGGGTAATCTCTCGCGCCAGTGCGCCAAATTTTTCGCGGACGACCTCGGCGTCGAGCGCCTGATCGGCCTTCGGACCGAACACGCGCGGAAAGAACGCCGGCTGAACCTTGCCGATCATCACGTTGCAATCGGTCACCGTTAGCGGCCCGCCGCGCCGATAGCACGCCGGCCCGGGATTTGCGGCCGCCGAATCGGGCCCGACCCGTAGACGCGCGCCGTCGAAGTGCAGAATCGATCCACCGCCGGCGGCAACCGTGTGAATGCTCATCATCGGCGCGCGCATTCGAACGCCCGCGACCTGCGTCTCGAACGCACGCTCGCAGTGGCTGACATCTCGTCCGGCAAAGTGCGAGACATCGGTCGACGTGCCGCCCATGTCGAATCCGATCACGCGGTCGAACCCCGCGGCGAGGCTGGTGCGCACCATGCCGACGATGCCACCCGCGGGGCCCGACAGAATCGAATCCTTGCCCTGGAAGCGGCGTGCATCGGTAAGCCCGCCCGAAGACTGCATGAACAGCAGCCGCGCTTGCGGCAGCTCGCTTGCAACCTGCTCGACGTAGCGCCGCAAGATGGGCGACAGGTACGCATCGACCACGGTCGTGTCGCCGCGCGCGACGAACTTCATCAGTGCGCTCACGCGATGCGACACCGACACTTGCTCGAAGCCGATCTCGCGCGCCGCCGCTTCGACCGCTACCTCGTGCACCGCGTAGCGATAACCGTGCATCAGCACGATCGCCACCGATGTGAATCCTGCCGCGTAAGTTGCCGCCAGCGCCGCGCGCGCTGACGAAAGATCGAGCGGCGTCACCACGTCGCCGTGCGCGCCGATCCGTTCGTTTACTTCGATCACATTCGAATACAGCAGCTCGGGCAGCACGATGTGCCGGTCGA
>JBGSWX010000536.1:0-2006 GCA_041751695.1 Burkholderiaceae bacterium
GCGCCGGCGCTGCGCCGCCGGCATGCGCGGCAGCTCGGCCTCTGTCGCCGGCCCTCCGAGCTTCTCGATGGCGTTGTCGAGCCCGTCCTCAAACGACATGCGTTGATCGCTCATGCGGGTTCTCCCACCAACGGCAACGGCGTGATGCCGTGCTGGCGTGCAATGGCGATGTCGATCAGAAACTCGAACCGCTCCAGGTCTTCGAAGTTCTCTATCCCCGCGTCGATCGCTTCGGCAAAGCCGGAATTCTCGGTGAGCCGCACCGTCTCGAGCGGCACCAGCCGACCCGCCTTCACCTCGCGCAGAATCTCGCGGCTCATCACGCGGCCCACCGCCCACGGATAACGTTGTGCGCCGCCGAGGCTGGTGCTGTCTGCATTGGCACTCATGATTTCGCGCATCGCGCCTTCTTCGGGGTTGGCCGCGCGGAACCTTTCGTGGAACGCATCGGCGCGCCAATAGCCCGGGAACGCGTGGTCATTGAGCAGAAATATCACCGGCCAGATGTCCACCAGCTCCAGGCACGCCGCCAGCAGCAGCGCGAGGTCGATGCAGGTGCCGTGCCGGTCGCGCGCGATCATGCTCGGCGTGCGCAGGCGCTGAGAGTCGAGGTCGGTCGAGTAAGACGGCGGCGGGTTGATATAGGTCAGGCGCCATTCGTAAAGAATGGTCGACCAGAGGGCCTGCACTTGCAGATCGACCTCGAAGGCGTCGCGCGGCGCCGGATTTTCAACATCGGGCAGGCATTGGTAACCCTCGAAGCCCGCCGTGGGATCGTCTCGCAGCACGCGCACGTAGTCAGCGGCCTGGGCGACGAGTTCGCCCACCGCGCGGTCGCGCGGAAACACGAACGACGGCAGCCACGATCGGCCCGAGAGCGCATCGCGCCACTGGTCGATCGGAAGCAGCCGCACCGGGTAGGTCTCGCGCAACAGAACGTGGGTGCCCCACGTGATCTCCACCAGCCAGGTGGTGTTGATCGCTTCGTGCACCGAGCGAATCAGGCTCGCGCCGAGCGACACTTTGATTTGGCGCCGCAGATCCACCGGCCGCCCGACCAAGTCGATCGAGCAGGCGTACTCGGCATTCTCCGGCCCGGCACTTAGCGTGACACGCACGTTAACCGCATGCGCGGCAAAGTCGGGGGCAGGCTTGATCGAGAACTCGTCGAACAGCTCACCGTCGTTATGCAACAGCGAATAGTTAATCGCACTCTTCGGCTTGACCTTGATTCGAACGTTCGAACGGATCCACTCCGGATCCGCCCCAACCGGATCAGTCCATTCCTGCGGCTCTGGTTTCTTCTGACTGGCGCGGCGCTTGACGGCTTGTGTTCCCACTTCCGGCGCGTCGGTCCACAGCACGACGCCGGTCCCGACCAGGTTGCCTCCGCGCTCGCGCACGGCATCCCACGCTTGCTTGAAAGCAGCGGCCAGATCCCACTTTCTGCGCAAGTCGGCGTACAGCGTGCCGAAGAACAGCTCGGCCAGAGCGGAGTCGAAGGCGTCTTGCAATCCGATCGCTGCGTGACACCCCCATTGCACTGCACGCGGGGCCACGCGCGGTGCGGAATTCTCCAGGTTCATGCAGACCAGCCACGGGTGCCAGGTCCCGCCGTCGGTGATCGCATCGGCCAGCTTCTCCGGACCGATCGCACACGGTTTGCCGTCGTTGCCGGCCAGCAGATAGCCGTCATCGCGCGCAGCCTTGTTCGCGCCCGCTTTGACGAGCTGCTTGCGACTGGTCGACTCGCCGCGCGCGCGCTTTTCCTGATCGAGAAAGTGTTGAAGTATCGCGCCCTCGTGCGTGTCGACCCCTGCAAGGTGCACGATGTGCGGTTGATGAGCCTGCACGGCTTGCGCGAGCTCATCGAGTGTCGGCGAATAAAGACGCTTCCAATTCTTCTCCGGCAGCTTGGCCGTCAGATAGATGTCGATCAACTCGCGCTCGCCGCGAAAGTCAAAGCGCTTGCCCAGCTCGCCCGGCGCACTTTCGACATAGAGCAC
>JBGSWX010000537.1:0-1501 GCA_041751695.1 Burkholderiaceae bacterium
CTCGGAGAAGTGGACTCGTTGGGCGGCAACAAGGTCGTTCATATGGCTCTCGACCTGCCGAAACAGACGAAGATCAAAGGGGTGCGTGTGTGCTACGAATCAACCAGTGGGCAGAGTTTTATCAGCCAGATCCGGCTCGCACAAGTGCAAAACCCACCGAGCTCGGCTTTGGTGGTCCTCGACGATGGCACGGATCTCACCGATCCAGGACCCCTTTGTCTGAATAGTGTCACTGTCAAGCCAGCGATCAAGGCAAACCGTGGCCCGGTACTCCTCTCACTCCGGGTAAACTTTGGAGACACGGCGGACAAGATCGTCATTCGGGGCTTAGGGCTTCTGGTAAAATAAGAGGAGGAAACTACCGCCGGAGCTATCAGAGCTCCCCTGTGTGCGCGAATTCGCATTTCTAGGAAAAGTTCTCGCCTGCCGCTACCTTGCCCGGCATGCATTGGTAAGACTGCGATTAACGGGAATTGTTTCTAGAATTAGGAAATCGCGCACACAGGATTTGGAGGATCAAAGCAATCTGCGAAGCACCGCCTCCCCGGACGCCTACCACAACGCAAGGAGACTGCCTCATGGATCCACAAACACTAGCACACCCTGCGGACATACTCAGCTATGGGCCGCGCAAGCTGGGCAACCCTGAAATCGCGCGTCCATCGACAAAGCGATGGCGCTCAGCATGTATGACCGCGTGCGCAAGGTTTGGGACGCGCGGATTGCCGAGCTGGAAGCGCAGCTCGCAGTTGCTAACGACGAGTTCGAGCGCGATGAACTGCTGGGCACGCTGGACTACATGCGAGAGACGGATATGGCCGTCGTCGTCTCGCAATCGCAGAACGAAGTCGAAGACCTGGCGAAGAGAGGGCTGGACATTAGGCCGCATCGCAAGCGGATGCTTACCGAAGACATGGACGAGAAGTTCAAAGACCCGGACGACCCGTTCCGTCTCGTCTTCGTCTGCGCCATGTGGATGACGGGCTTCGACGTGCCGTCATGCTCGACCATCTATCTCGACAAGCCGATGCGCAACCACACGCTGATGCAGACCATCGCGCGCGCGAACCGCGTGTTCCCGCAGAAGAAGAACGGCCTCATCGTCGATTACGTCGGCGTCTTCCGCAACCTCCAGAAGGCTCTTGCCGTGTACGGCTCCGGCGGCGCGGGCGTGCTCGGCGAAGGCGACTCGCCCGTAAAGGATAAAGCGGCTCTCGTCGATGAGTTGGCGCTCGCCGTCTCTGATACGCTCGCGTTCCTGTCGGACCTCGGCATCGATGCCAATGCCATCATCGCCAGTGAGGGATTCGCGCGCGTGAAGCTACTTGGCGATGCCGTTGATGCCGTCCTGGTCAACGACGACTCGAAGAGCCGTTACTTGTCCCTCGCTGGTCTGGTCAACGGGCTCTATCGCTCCGTGCAGCCCGACCCAAGGCTCAACGCCCACAGCGCGATGCGGACACTGTTCTGGATTATCGCCAACCAGATTCGCTCGCTGATT
>JBGSWX010000538.1:0-6518 GCA_041751695.1 Burkholderiaceae bacterium
TCTGCATCGCAAGTCGCGGGCACCGGCAAGGATGGCCGCATTACCAAGGGCGATGTCATCGGCGCGGCCGAAGCGAAAGCCAAGCCTGCCGCGACGCCCGCGCCGTCTGCACCTGCGGCCCCCGCGCGGCCAACTTTGCCGCAAGTCAAGGCGCCGTTGGAGATTGCCGAGCTAGCCAATCGTCCCGAGCAACGAGTGCCGATGTCGCGGCTGCGGCAGCGCGTGGCCGAGCGGCTGGTGCAATCGCAATCGACCGCCGCGATTCTGACGACGTTCAACGAAGTCAACATGCAGCCGTTAATGGAGCTGCGCACGCGTTACAGGGACAAGTTCGAGAAGGAACACGGCGTCAAGCTCGGCTTCATGTCGTTCTTCGTCAAGGCGGCGGTGGCGGCGCTCAAGCGGTATCCGGTGGTCAACGCGTCGGTCGACGGCGCCGAGATCGTCTATCACGGCTATTTCGATATCGGCATTGCGGTTGGCTCGCCGCGCGGCCTGGTGGTGCCGATCCTGCGCGATGCGGATCAGATGACCTTCGCCGACATCGAGAAAAAAATTGCCGACTACGGCAAGCGCGCGGGCGAGGGGAAACTAACACTCGAAGAGCTCACTGGCGGCACGTTCTCGATCTCCAATGGCGGCGTGTTCGGCTCGATGCTGTCGACGCCGATCATCAATCCGCCGCAATCGGCGATTCTCGGCATTCATGCGACCCAGGAGCGGCCGGTGGTCGAAGACGGGCAAGTTGTAGTTCGCCCGATGAACTATCTGGCGCTTTCATACGATCACCGGATCATCGACGGACGCGAAGCGGTGTTGGCGCTGGTGGCGATGAAGGAAGCGCTCGAGGACCCGGCGCGACTGCTGCTCGAAGTTTGATGACAAAAAATTTCGACGTCGTCGTCATCGGCGGCGGGCCGGGCGGCTACATCGCTGCGATTCGCGCCGCGCAGCTGGGTTTTACAACCGCGTGTATCGACGAGTGGAAGAACAAGTCCGGCGGCCCCGCGCCCGGCGGCACCTGTACCAACATCGGGTGCATCCCCTCGAAAGCCCTGCTGCAATCGTCGGAAAATTACGCGCAAGCCGGCCACTCTTTTGCGGATCATGGCATTAATATCAATGGGTTATCGATTGATCTTGAGAAAATGCTTCAACGCAAGGACCAGGTCGTCAAGCAGAACAACGACGGCATCTTGTATCTGTTCAAGAAGAACAAGGTCGCCTTCTTTCACGGCCGCGGGTCGTTCGTCGCGGACACCGCGGCCGGTGTCGAAGTCGCGGTGTCGGCCCCGGCCAATGAAACCATCGTCGGCAAGCACGTGATCATTGCCACAGGATCGAGCGCGCGCCCGCTTCCGGGTGTTGCATTCGATGAGCAGCGCATCCTCAGCAACGACGGCGCGCTGTCGATCGCTGCGGTGCCCAAGCGGCTTGGCGTGATCGGCGCCGGCGTGATCGGGCTCGAGATGGGCTCGGTGTGGCGACGCCTCGGCGCCGACGTCACGATTCTCGAAGCGTTGCCCGAATTTCTCGGCGCCGTCGATCAGCAGATTGCGAAGGAAGCGGCCAAGGCTTTCGGCAAGCAGGGGCTGAAGATTCAGTTGGGCGTCAAGATCAGCGCAGTGAAGTCCGAAAAGAAGAGCGTTGTTGTGAGCTATGCAGACGCATCGGGCGCGGCACAAACGCTGACGGTCGATACGCTGATCGTATCGATCGGTCGCGTGCCGAACACCGACGGGCTCAATGGCGAAGCGGTTGGATTGCAACTCGACGAGCGCGGCTTGGTCGCGGTTGACGGCGAGTGCCGCACCAATGTGCCCAACGTGTGGGCCGTGGGCGACGTGGTACGCGGGCCCATGCTGGCGCACAAGGCCGAAGAAGAGGGCGTTGCAGTAGCCGAGCGAATCGCCGGCCAGCACGGACACGTCAACTTCAACACGATCCCGTGGGTGATCTACACATCGCCCGAGATCGCCTGGGTCGGCCAGAACGAACAGCAGTTAAAGTCCGAAGGTCGCGCTTACAAGGCAGGCACGTTTCCGTTCATGGCTAACGGTCGCGCTCGCGCGCTCGGCGAGACCACCGGCATGGTCAAGTTTCTCGCCGATGCCAAGACCGATGAGATTCTCGGTGTGCACATCGTCGGGCCATTGGCTTCCGAGTTGATCGCCGAAGCGGTGGTTGCAATGGAATTTCGTGCGTCGAGCGAAGACATCGCGCGCATCTGCCACGCGCATCCATCGCTTTCGGAGGCGACCAAGGAAGCTGCGCTCGCAGTCGATAAGCGCGCATTGAACTTCTAGTGTCGTTCCGAACGCAACTTGACTCTGCGCTCGCGCAGCGCGGCTACGCGCTCGACTCGTCACAGCAAGCGGCGGCCGATCGATTACAGCTTCTGCATGACGAGTGTGTCGAGTACAAGGCGCAACGCTCCAATGCGCTCAAGAAACTGATTGCCCACCCGCCGATCCCGCGCGGTGTTTATCTTTGGGGTGGCGTCGGCCGCGGCAAGAGTTTTCTAATGGACGTTTTTTTTGCCGCCGTGCCGATCACTCGCAAGATGCGCGTGCATTTTCACGAGTTCATGCGCAGTGTGCATCGCGAGCTCGACGACCTGAAAGGCACCGAGGATCCACTCGATGAAGTGGCGCGGCGCATCGCGTCCCGCTATCGGCTGATCTGCTTCGACGAGTTTCATGTTTCCGATATCGCAGATGCGATGATCCTGCATCGCCTGCTCGGCAAGCTGTTCGAGCTAAACGTGGGTTTCGTGATGACGTCGAACTATCCTCCCGACGGGCTGTACCCTGACGGCTTGCACCGCGACCGCATACTTCTCGCGCTCGAGATGCTCAATCAGCGGCTCGACGTGATGCAGGTCGATGCCGGCATCGATTACCGACAGCGCGCGATGCAGCGCATCGATGCTTACGTGTGCCCCGCCGGTCCCGCCGCCGATGCAGTGCTGCAGGCCGCCTTCGAGCGCATCGCCGAAGCGGAAGACGACAGTCCCGTCCTGAATGTCGAGGCGCGCAAGATTCGAGCGCGGCGCCGCGCAGGCGGCGTCGTGTGGTTCGACTTTGCGGTGCTGTGCGGCGGTCCGCGTTCGCAAAACGATTACCTGGAGATTGCAGCGCAGTTTCATACAATGCTTCTGTCGAGCATCCCGGCGATGAGTGCCGGCCAGGCCTCCGAAGCGCGACGTTTTACCTGGCTGGTCGACGTGTTGTATGACCATCGAATCAACCTGATCGCCTCGGCCAATGTGCCGCCAGAGCAGCTGTACGAAGTGGGCGCGCTGAAACATGAATTTGCGCGCACGGTTTCTCGCTTGCGTGAGATGCAGTCACGCGAATATCTGGAAGCACCCAAGCGCAGCGTCGTGGCGCGTGTTTAACCGGTCATCTGCGAAGTCGATGGGGCGTTGATCGACCAATGAAGCCCGTGTTCCTGGCCGCCATGTTTGTAACCTTGCCCGCGACAGCGAGCGATTTCAGCGCGCGCTACCCGACCGGAAGTGTTCGAGATGCACAGCAAGCACAGTCTGCGCTGAAGGATGCCGATGCCGAGATGGCGCGCATCGCGAGCCGCGCCGCCGTGCGCGAAGCCGAGTGCTACAAGGGAATTCTCGTCAACTCGTGCCGTGGTGACGTTCGGCGCGAGAAAGAGCTAGCTGAACGCGAAGTCAGGCGAGTTCGGGTGGAAGCGCGCGATCTGCAGCGACGACTCGACGCCGAAGAGCTTGGCAAGCGGCGCGCGGAGAAAAGCGCGGAGCGCGCAGCCAAGGATGCGGTGAAGCCAACGGAGCAAAACCCAGCGCGTGCCGCTCCGGCACCCGCGACCCGCGAGCCGACTATCGAAGCGGGTGGCGTGGAGCGGCCGCGCCCGGCGCAGGAAAAACTCAACGCCGCGCAACGCGCAGAGAATGCCCGCAAGTTTCAACAGAAACAGGCGCAGGCCGCGCAGCGCGCGCAGGAGCGGGAGGCGGAGCGTACAAAGAATGCAGAGCGGCGCGCCTCCAAGCGCAAGCAGGTCGAGCAGCGGGAAGCCGAGAGGGAAGCGATCCGAAGGAAGGCGGTCGAGCTGGAGAAGAAGCTTTGAATCTGCAGAGCAAAAAAACCGCGGCAAGAGCCGCGGCTTTCTTAGGTGCTGTGTAACTTAGACCGGACGGATTTCCGCAGCTTGCGGTCCCTTCGCGCCTTCTTTCACAACGAACTCAACGCGCTGGCCTTCGGTGAGCGACTTGAAGCCGCCCGCCTGAATTTCCGAGAAGTGCGCGAACAAATCCTTGCCGCCATCTTCGGGCGTGATGAATCCGAAACCTTTTGCATCGTTAAACCATTTGACGGTGCCTGTTGCCATTTTCTTGCGTTCCTTGATAAGGTCAAAACAAAATCAGCCGTGGGAAAAGCCCCGCGGCGAGCTAACGATCAAGAGACGTGGACCTGATAAAAACAGACGCGCCGTTGTTTTACGAACCAAGCAACAGGCCAGAGATAACCGGAGGACGACAGACTCAAGCGAAAGCGGGGCAGAGCATACCTTATTTAGGACTGCGCGTCTGCAGCCGTTCCTGACTTTTCAGCCGCGGCGCTTCGGCGGTGGCTCCAGCTTGACGATCGCAATAGAAAGATTGTCACCACGCCCCTCTGCGCGCTCGCGCGCGAGCGACATCATTTCTTCCGATGCATCGCGCGGAGACAGATCGTTCAGCAGACGCGACAGTTCATCGTCTTCGAAGTACGCCCACATGCCGTCGCTCGCCAGCAAGAACACGTCGCCCACGCGCAGGCTGTGCTCTTCACCGATGACGACCTTCGGCTTCTTGTTGATGCCGAGCGCGCTGACCAGGATGTTTTTGTAGCGCTGCGCGGCGATCTCGGCGTCTTCGTGACGGCCTTCCTCGCGCAACTGCTGCGCGTACGTTTGATCTTCGGTCAGATGGATCAGCTTGCCGCCGCGAAAAAAATACAGGCGGGAGTCGCCCGCGTGCGCCCAGATGGCGTACTGCTTCTTGATGATGAGCGCGCATACCGTCGCATGCGGCTCCTTCTCGCTTGAGATCGCGGTCAGCCGGATAACGGTGTGCGCTTCGGCGGCCAGGTGCAACAACATCTCGCGAAATGTCGAGTCGTGCTCCGACATGTCGCAAAACAGGCTCTCGGCGGTTGAAATGACTTGATCGGCTGCCTGCCGGCCGCCGGTGCGGCCGCCCATGCCGTCGGCCACGATGGCGAGCATGGCCCCGGGGTTGCGCTCGCTGGTGATAATGGCGACCCGGTCCTGCTGCTCGTGGCGATCGCCGATGTGGGTGGCGACGCAAGCGTTGAGTTTGAAGCTGGACACGCGATGTTAAGGCCGTTTAGTTGAGTCTATCATCGGCTTTCACGCCCTCTGAATAGCGGCGATGGCGGCGCTCTTTCGGGCTTACTTCAATCGTTTGCCCGGCCTTTGCGTGATGTTTGCTCAACGATGGATCAAGACGAAATAAAGCGGCGCATCATCGAGCTGCAGATCGAGCATCGCGACCTGGACGCTGCAATCGACCGGTTGGCCGTGCAATTGAGCATCGACGATCTGGCGCTGCGGCGCATGAAAAAACGCAAATTGCAGATCAAGGACACGCTGGCACGGCTCGAGATGCGCTTAGTGCCCGACATTCCAGCGTGACCCGCGTGTCTGCAGTACCGCGCGCAGAGAGTGCGAGCCAGGTTCGAGCGCGCGTGATCGATGCCTTCGCCGAACATGGCGTGCTCGCCGCGGCCGTTCCGGGGTTTGTTGCGCGCGTATCGCAGGCCGACATGGCCGCCACGGTGTACGACACGATCGACTCGGGCGGCACCTTGATCGCAGAGGCGGGCACCGGCACAGGAAAAACGTTCGCATACCTGGTGCCGGCGCTGTTGGCGGGGGGCAAGGTGCTGATCTCCAGCGGCACCAAGCCGCTTCAGGATCAATTGTTCCGCAAGGATCTGCCTGCCGTGCTTGACGCGTTGCGCATCAACGCGGCGACGGCGTTGCTCAAGGGCCGTGCCAATTATGTGTGCCTGCATCGAATGGCGCGCGCTGAGCTGGAGGGATTGCTGCCGACGCGTGAAGACGCCGGGCATCTGCGCTCAGTCGTGCGCTTTGCCGGCATGACATCGACCGGCGACCGAGCCGAGCTTGCCGAGGTGCCGGAAAACGCCGCGCTCTGGCCGCTGGTGACATCGACGCGCGACAACTGCCTCGGCGCGCAGTGCCCGCGCTTCTCCGAATGTTTTGTGTACAAGGCGCGGCGCGAGGCGCAGGCCGCCGACATCGTCGTCGTGAATCACCATCTGTTCATGGCGGACCTCGCCTTTCGCGACGACTCGATTCGCGATTTTCTGCCGACGGTCGATACGGTCATTCTGGACGAAGCGCATCAACTGCCGTCGATCGCCGCGGATTTTTTCGGCGCCTCGCTGTCGCTGGCACAGCTGCTCGAGGCCGGGCGCGATGCGCGCGCGCTCGGTCTGGCGCGCGCGCCCGAC
>JBGSWX010000539.1:0-2443 GCA_041751695.1 Burkholderiaceae bacterium
GCCGCGCGGCGCGCCTCGATCGCCGCGTTTGACGGCACAGGGGGAGCGCCCGGTTCCGGTAACGATCGAGGAGGCGCAACTTACGCCGTTCGAATTGATGCGCGAACTGATCACACCATTGATTGTGCCGCTCGCGGTGGCCGGCGCGGTGATTCTCTTTACCTTCATCATGCTGCTGCAGCGGGAAGACCTTCGTGATCGCATGATTCGCTTGGTCGGTCAGGGACAGCTCAACGTGACCACGCAGGTATTCGAAGAAGCGGCCAATCGCGTAAGCCGATATTTGCGCGTGCAGCTGATCGTCAACGTCGGCTACGGACTGCCGGTCGGCATTGCGTTGTATTTGATTGGTATACCAAACGCGGCGTTATGGGGCGTCCTGGCGACTGCGTTGCGCTTCATTCCCTATCTGGGCGCGTGGATTGCGGCCGCGCTGCCGATCGCACTTTCATTTGCGATATCGGACGATTGGTCGCTGGTCGTCTGGACGGTCGCGGTGTTCCTAGTTCTGGAACTAATCAGCAACAATGTCATTGAGCCGTGGGCGTACGGCGCGAGTACCGGCATGTCGGCGATCGCCGTCATTGTGGCCGCGATCTTCTGGACGTGGCTATGGGGCACGGTCGGCTTGCTGCTCGCGGTGCCGCTGACCGTCTGCCTAGTGGTGGTGGGCCGCTACATCCCGCAGTTCACGTTTTTGAGCATCATGCTCGGCGATCAACCCGTGCTATCGCTGCAGGATCGTATCTATCAGCGCCTGCTTGCCCGCGATCAGGAAGAAGCCGCCGAGCTTGTCGAAGAGTACGTCGGGGAAAAGGGACTCGAAGCGCTTTACGAAGACGTGCTGATTCCGGTGCTCGATCTGGCCGAGCGCGATCGGCATAGCGATGCGTTATCGGAGGAGCGCACGCGATTTGTCTTTGACAGCACGCGCACTCTGGTGGAGGACTCGCAAGAGCCCGCGCTCGAGGGCGAGGAAGCTGCCGAGCCCGCCGATGCGAAAGACGCGCAGGCGGAGGCGGTGGCCGGGCCGATCACCGCTTGCATCGTGCCGGCGCGCGATGAAGCCGACGAGATCGTCGGCGCAATGCTGCGGCGCTGCCTGACCCGCCGTGACGTGGCTTCCGAATTGCTGACGACCCATGTGCTCAAGGGCGAAGTGCTGAATCGTGTGACTGAGTTGGCGCCGCAGGTGGTGTACATCTCGGCTCTTCCGCCCGCCGCCGTGTTGCACGCTTCGTATTTCTGCAAACGCCTGCGCCCGCGCTTTCCGCAGTTAAAGATCGTGGTCGCGGTGTGGCACGCCGAGGGCGATATGGAAAAGGGACGCGCCCGGCTGCTCGCCGCGGGCGCTTCCGACGTCGTTATCACGCTAAAGGACGCGATCGAGAAACTGCCTCCGGCCGCTTTGGTCACCGCAATGCAGTCTCCGGAAGTTCAGGCCGATGTGGCTGCGGCGGCGAACCGCACGAGCTCCGCACCCTCTGCCACCTGATCACCTACGGCGTATAGAACCTCGCTCACCACGCCGTCGGATGGGGCGACGATCGTGTGTTCCATTTTCATCGCCTCCATCACCAGCAGCGGCGCGCCGCGCTCGACCCGCGCGCCGGCCGCGGTATGAATCGCAATCAGCTTGCCAGGCATCGGCGCGGTCAGTTGCCCCGCTTGAGCTTCGGCTGCGCCGGATTGCGCGATGACGTCGGCCAGCGCGAGCACGCGATGCCGGCCGTTGAGAAACACGTGCATCTCATCGCCCGCGCGCACGACGTCGGCCGTCAGCGTATGTTGGCCGAAGCGGATCGACAGCGCGGAGCCCTCGCTCGCGGTCATCGTCAACGGTGTGCCGGCTCCATCGTAGTGAAGCACGTAGCCGTCGCGCGCGTATTCGAGTTCGACCTCGTGTGCGCCGTGCTCCGAGTTCAGCGAGAGCGCACGCCGGTAGGTCGTGTTCAAGCGCCATCCGTGCGCCGAACCCCACGGGTCGCCCGATACGTCGCGCGCTTCGTCGGCGACGACGCGCGCGCAAGCGAAGGCAAGCATCTCGCGTGCGATCGGCTCGTCGCCGCCGGCGTCGGGAAACAATCGCTCGCGCTCCTGTTCGATCAACCCGGTATGCACGTCGCCGCGCGCGAAGGATTCATTGGCGACCAGGCGCGACAGGAAGTCGACGTTGTTGGCCACACCGACGATGTGAAAATCAGCGAGCGCCTGGTGCATGCGTGCCAACGCGTGCGCGCGATCTTCGCCCCAGACGATCAGCTTGGCGATCATTGGGTCGTAATACGGCGTGATCTGATCGCCGGCGCGCACGCCGGCGTCGATGCGCACCGGGGCGGGGTCGTGAAAACCGTTGTCATCCGGATTGCGCCGGAACTCGACTGCCGGCGGCTGCGCTAGATGCACGAGCCGCCCGGTCGATGGCAAAAAGCCCTTGTCCGGA
>JBGSWX010000540.1:0-7303 GCA_041751695.1 Burkholderiaceae bacterium
TGAACCGCCGCCGCGACGCCGCGGACGCCGCCGTGCGCTGCGGCGCGCGATTCCTTCGATCGACGGCGTACCGATCCGCACGATTCCGATCCAGGATCTGCCCGCCAACCAGGTGCTCGCCAGCATCGCTGCGCTCGACAAGCGCATGACGCCGCAGCCGGGCCTGCGCGCGTGGCACAACGGCGTTCTTGAGAACCCGGCACCCCAGAAGATCAAGGCCAAGCGCGTGCTGCTGTTCATTCACGGAACGTTCAGCAAAGGCGACATGTTCTTCGACGAGCTGAAGTCGACACCCGCAGGCACGCAGTACCTCGCCAATGCGGTAACCGCCTATGGCGGCGCGATCTACGCGTTCGATCACCCCACGCTCGCGGTCAGCCCGTGGATCAACGCGCTTGAGCTCGAAGCGGCGCTGGCAGAAGTGTCGGGAACCATCGACGTCGTGTGTCACAGTCGCGGCGGACTCGTGGCGGCGTGGTGGCTGCGGCTGTCCAAGCGCAACGTTGCGCACGTGATCCTCGTCGGCGCGCCGCTCGCTGGCACGTCGCTCGCGTCGCCGGCGGCATTGCGGCAGGCGCTCGATCACCTGGCCACCGCCGTCAAGGGCATGGCCGTCGTCGGCAGTCTGGCTTCGACCGTGCTGCCGTTCATGACGATACTCACCGGGCTGGCGGAGATCCTCGGCAAGGTGCTGCAGCTCGGCGCCGACCTTCCGCTGGCCGACGTGGCCGTCGTGTCGGTTCCCGGCCTTGCCAGCCAATCACGCGTCAGCAACAACGCAGAAATGCTGCAGTTGTTCAAGGCACCCTGGCCTTCGCAGCCGCAATTGCACGCCGTTGTTGCAAGCTTCAAGCCGGTCGAAACCGATGCCGGTTGGCGCTTTTGGCGCCGGCTGACCCACGTCGGTGACCAGCTCAAGTACGGCGCGATGAATCTGATTTTCCAAACGGCCAATGATCTTGTGGTCGATACCGGCAGCATGTTCGGCCCGGTCGAAGGTGACAGAGCCGACAAGGACGCGCCCGAGCTGCATCGATTGTCCATCGATGACAAATACGTCACGCGATTCGACAACTCGCCTACCGTGCACCACACCAACTATTTCCGTCAGGCCGAGACGGTCAAGGCGTTGCGCGTATTTCTGTAGCGGCGCTAGGAATTCCACTCGAAGCCATGCCCAACCCCAAACACACGCTGCAGGTCCGACTGACGAAGCCTGGCTTGATCGTCGCGCCGGGCGTGTTCGACATGGTGTCGCTGCGCGTGGCCGATACGTTCGGCTTCGATGCGCTGTACATGAGCGGCTTCGGCACGGTCGCCTCGCATCTGGGCCTGCCCGACGCAGGCCTGGCGACCTACAGCGACATGCTTGGCCGCGTCACTGCGATGGCGACAATGGCACGCACGCCGCTGATCGCGGATGCAGACACGGGCTACGGCGGCTTGTTGAATCTGCGGCACACGGTGCGCGGGTACGAAGCCGCGGGTGCCGCGGCGATTCAGCTCGAGGACCAGGAGTTTCCGAAGAAATGCGGGCACACACCCGGGCGCCGTGTGATTGCGATGAGCGATATGGTTGCGAAGATTCGCGTCGCCGTCGATTCGCGCGACTCGGCGGATTTTTTGGTGATCGCGCGCACCGATGCACGCTCTGCGCTGGGACTCGACGAAGCGCTGCGCCGCGCGGAGGCGTACGCGCGCGCGGGCGCCGACATCCTGTTTGTCGAATCGCCGGAGTCGGAGGAAGAGATGCGTCGCATCGGCAGTGCGTTCGATCTGCCGTTGGTCGCGAATATGGTCGAGAAAGGACGCACGCCGGTGCTCACGCGCACCGAGCTCGAATCGATCGGCTACAAGATCGCGATCTTTCCGGTGTCTGCACTGCTCGCCGCCGTGCGTGCGATGACCGGCGTGTACCAAACATTGAAAGTCAACGGATCAACCGCCAATATCGACGTGCCGCTGGCCGACTTTGGCGAGCTGACCCAGCTGATGGGCTTTGCGGACATCTGGGCATTTGAGAAACGCTACGCCGAACCAGCGATGGCACCACAGGGAGAACAAACATGAATCGTGTGCGACGCAGTTTGCTATTCGCCACATTGCTGGCGCTCATCGGCAGCGCCGGCGTTTCATTGCCTGCGCTCGCGCAGCCGGCGTATCCCAACAAGCCGATACGACTGGTCGTGCCGTTTACCACCGGCGGCGTGACCGACACCAGCGCGCGCGTCGTGGCCGATTACCTGGGCAAGCGGCTCGGTCAACAGGTCGTGGTCGACAACCGCCCCGGCGCGTCCGGGAACATCGGCACGCAGCAAGTCGCCGTGGCCGAAGCCGACGGCTACACACTGCTGCTCGGGTTCGACGGCACCATGGTGATTAACCCGCACGTGTTCGACAAAGTGCCGTTCAACACGGTGCGCGATTTCGCGCCGATCGGGAAGATCGGCGATGCAATCTTGATACTCGTCGCTCATCCGGGCTTGCCTGCGAAAAATCTGCGCGACGTTCTCGCGCTTTCGAAAACGCAGGCGGGCGGATTGTTCTACGGCACCTCGGGCACAGGCGGCACGCCGCACATCGCGGGCGAATTGCTGAAGCAGCGCACCGGCGCCAACCTGACGCACGTGCCTTACAAGGGCGGCGGCCAGGCGATCATCGACGCGATGGGCGGCAATATTGCGCTGGTGTACACGGCGGTGGCCGGGGCGCAGCAACACGTGAAATCGGGCAAGTTGATCGGCGTGGCGGTGTCGAGCGCGCAGCGGTCTTCTTCGCTGCCCGACGTGCCGACGTTCATCGAAAGCGGTGTGCCGGATTTTGAGATCAACTCCTGGGTCGGCATCTTCGCACCGGTGAAAACGCCGAAGCCGATCGTGGATAAGTTGAACGCTGAGTTGAACGCAGTGCTGTCTGACCCCGAAGTGCGCGAGCGCCTGAACGTGCTCGGCATCAACGCGACGCCCGGCGGCGCCGACAAGTTCGGCGATGACGTCAAGCGCGATCTGGCGCGCTACGGCACGGTGGTCAAGGCAGCCGGGATCAAGGCGGAGTAGCTGCCGGCGCTCAGCGCCGTTCAACGCGCTCGGTCGCTTCGACACCGGGCGCATCCAGATACGGCTCGCCCAGATGCTGCTGCAGCAGTTTCAGGTTGCGCCGGTGCGCGCGAAAGTAGATGTCGAAAACATCGCCGGCCAGCGGCACCGCACCGACCGCGGCGTCGACCACCAGATTGCCGAGCATCTTTCCCTGCAGCCAGCGTGATGCGCCAAGCTCGCGCGCTTGCGCGATCAGATAGACGCCGATCGCCGCCGACAGCACATCGCCCGCAACGGGAACGATGCCGAGCAACGCGTCGAGCCCGACCTTGGTGCGCAGCAGCGGCACATCAACAGCGGAGTCCATCAAGCGTGTCAACGTGATGAGCCGCTCGCGTGCGCGCCGTTTGCGCTCGGCGGCCGAGACCTCGATCGAACGGGTTGTGCTGGCCATCATCAAGACAAAAACAATCGATACGCAGGATTTTCGGTTTCATTCCAGTAGCGATAACCCAGTGCAGCAAGAAACCTGCCGAACGCTTTCCGCTCATCGCGCGGAACCTGCAGTCCGACTAGCACGCGCGAGTAATCGGCGCCCTGATTGCGATAGTGGAACATCGAGATGTTCCAGCTCGGCTCCATGCTGGTCAAAAATTTCATCAGCGCGCCGGGCCGCTCGGGAAATTCGAAGCGATAGATCAGCTCGCCGGCGGCCAATGCACTCTTGCCACCGACCATGTAGCGCACGTGTTCGGCGGCGAGCTCGTCGTGCGACAGATCGACGGTGCCGTAACCGTGGCGCCGAAAATGGCGCGCGAGCTTTTGATTGTCGCCCGCACTGGCGGTGCCGATGCCGACAAATACATGTGCCGTTGAAGCGTCCGCGATGCGGTAGTTGAACTCGGTGACGCTGCGGCTGCCGATCAGCTCGCAAAACCGCTTGAAGCTGCCGCGCTCTTCGGGAATGGTGACCGCAAACAACGCTTCGCGCTCTTCGCCCACTTCGGTGCGCTCAGCGACGAAGCGCAGCCGGTCGAAGTTCATGTTCGCTCCGCCGGCGATCGCCACCAGCGTGCGCTGCTTTAGTATCTCGCGTTGTGCGTACGCCTTCATGCCGGCGATCGACAGAGCGCCGGCCGGCTCGAGGATCGAACGCGTGTCCTGAAACACGTCCTTGATCGCCGCGCAAATCGCGTCGGTGTCGACCAGCACGATGTCGTCAACATGGTCGCGCACCAGCTTGAACGTGTGCCGGCCGACCTCGCTCACCGCCGTGCCGTCGGAGAACAATCCCACGTCGTGCAGCTTGACGCGGCGCCCGGCGGCGAGCGAACGCACCATCGCATCCGAATCGGTCGTCTGCACGCCGATCACCTTGATCTGCGGCGCGAGCGCCTTGATGTACCCCGCGACACCGGCAATCAACCCGCCACCGCCGATCGCGACGAACACCGCGTGAATCGGCCCGTGCTCGACCGGATGATGCTGCCGCAAAATCTCCATCGCGATCGTGCCCTGCCCGGCGATCACGTCCGGATCGTCGAACGGATGCACGAACGTCAGCTTGTGCTTGCGTTGCAGCTTCAGCGCGTGCGCGTAGGCGTCGGAATAAGAGTCGCCGAACAGCACGACGTCGGCGCCGCGCGATCGCACCGCATCGACCTTGACCTCGGGCGTGGTCACCGGCATCACGATCAGCGCACGGCATTCGAGTTTCTGCGCGGCAAGTGCGACGCCCTGCGCGTGATTGCCCGCCGATGCGGCGATGACGCCACGCTTGAGTTGCTCGTGCGTCAACTGCGCCATCTTGTTGTAAGCGCCGCGCAGCTTGAAGCTCTTGATCGGCTGCAGATCTTCGCGCTTCAACAGCACGCGGTTACCGAGCCGCGCGGACAGAGCCGGCGCCAATTCGAGCGGCGACTCGACGGCCACGTCGTACACGCGCGCAGTCAGAATTCGGCGCAGATACTCCTGAGCCGGCATGGCTTTCCCCTCGATGAGCGAGCAAGGTATCACGCCTGCGTACCATGATGAGATGCAGTTGAACCCACCGCCATACGCCGGGTTGACACCTGACACCGTGCTGAACGCAATCGACAGCACCGGGCTGGCGAGCGACGGCCGCCAGCTCGCGCTGAACAGCTACGAGAATCGGGTGTATCAAATCGGCCTGGACGACGGAACCTTTGTCGTCGCCAAGTTTTATCGGCCGGCCCGCTGGTCCGACGCGCAGATTCTTGAAGAGCACGCGTTCATCGCGCAACTAGCGGAGCGTGAAATCCCGGCGGTGCCAGCGCTCGTCATCGGTGGCCAAACGCTGCACACGTTCGAAGGATTTCGCTTCACGATCTTTCCGCGTGCGGGCGGTCGGGCGCCCAACATGGACGATCCTGACGTTCGACAGTGGCTCGGACGATTTCTCGGTCGCATCCACGCCATGGGGCGCGTCAAACCCTACACCGACCGCCCTACGCTCGACATCGCAACCTTCGGCGTCGAGCCGCGCCGGTACCTGCTCGAAGGCGACTGGCTGCCGCCAGAACTGAAGAATGTCTACGACGGCGTGTCGCAGCAGGCGCTCGACCTCGTCGCGGCTCAATACGACCGCGGTGCGCATCACTCGCTGCGGCTGCACGGCGACTGTCACGAAGGCAATGTGCTGTGGACCGATTCGGCCGGCAACGTCGGCCCGCACTTCGTCGACTTTGACGACAGCCGCATGGGACCGGCGGTGCAGGATTTCTGGATGCTGCTGGGCGCAGGGCGTGGCGAACAAACCGAGCGGCTCGCCGACCTGCTCGAGGGCTACGAAGATTTCGCCGAATTCGATCGCCGGGAGCTCGCATTGATCGAGCCGCTGCGCACGTTGCGGCTGTTGCACTACTCGGCATGGATCGCGCGCCGCTGGGACGACCCCGCGTTTCCGGCCGCGTTTCCGTGGTTCAACACGCAGCGCTATTGGGAGGACCGCATTCTCGAATTACGCGAACAGATCGCAGCGATGCAGGAAGAAACGCTAGTCGTCTGAGTAATCACGACTCGCTACACTTGCGCGCCAATCGCAACGAGCGCGCTCGGATGAACGCCCCGCTGTCACCTCAATCCGTACGCACGCAAGCCGATGCCGATCGTCCGGCGCGATTGCGCGAGATTCCGTACAACTACACGTCGTTTTCCGATCGCGAGATCGTCATGCGCCTGCTCGGAACCGAGGCGTGGCGCGTCCTTGACGAATTGCGCAGCGAGCGCCGCACCGGGCGCTCGGCGCGCATGTTGTACGAAGTGCTTGGCGATATCTGGGTCGTGCGCCGCAATCCGTATCTGGAAGACGATCTGCTCGACAACCCGAAGCGGCGCGCGGCGATGATCGAAGCGCTGCATCATCGGCTGCGAGAGATCGAGAAGCGGCGCGAGCCCGAAGATGTCGAGCGCGATGCGAAGGTGGGGCAACTGATCACCGCAGCACGCGGAGCAGTCAAGGCGTTTGAGCAGGAATTCCGCGCGACGTGGGATCTGCGCAAGAAAGCGCGTCGGCTGCTCACTCGCCACACGCGCAATGACAACGTGCGCTTTGACGGCTACGCGCGCGTCACGCACGTGACGGATGCGACCGACTGGCGGGTCGAGTATCCGTTCGTGGTGCTGCACCCCGATGACGAAGACGAAATTCCCAGCCTGGTTCGCAGCTGCATCGAGCTTGGCCTGACGATCATCCCGCGTGGCGGCGCGACGGGCTACACCGGCGGTGTTATTCCGCTGACCCCACACTCGGCGGTGATCAACACCGAGAAACTTGAAACGCTGTCAGAAGTCGAGTCGATTGCGCTGCCGGGCGTCGATGCGCGCGTGCCCACTGTGATGTCGGGCGCAGGCGTCGTGACGCGCCGAGTTGCCGAAGCAGCCGAGCGTGGCGGTTACGTGTTCGCCGTCGATCCGACATCGGCCGATGCCTCATGCGTCGGCGGCAACATCGCAATGAACGCCGGCGGCAAGAAAGCGGTGCTGTGGGGCACGGCGATCGACAACCTCGCGTGGTGGCGCATGGTCGATCCCGAGGGCAACTGGCTCGAGGTCGAACGCGTCGGTCACAACCTCGGCAAGATTCACGACTCGCGCGAAGCGGTGTTCGAGCTAACGTACAGGGATGGTGCGCGGTCGGCAGAAAAGGCAAAGGTTCTGCGCACCGAGCGCCTGACGCTCACCGGCACGCAGTTTCGCAAAGTCGGGCTGGGCAAAGACGTCACCGATAAATTTCTGGGCGGCGT
>JBGSWX010000541.1:0-4024 GCA_041751695.1 Burkholderiaceae bacterium
CGCCGACTACGTGCGCGCGCTCGAGTACGGCATGCCGCCCGCCGCTGGATGCGGTGTCGGCGTCGATCGCGTCGTCATGATGCTGACCGACTCAGCGAACATTCGCGACGTCATCCTGTTTCCACACATGCGGCCGGAAGCGTAGTGGATGTGGCTCGGCTGCAGCGGCTTGTTGAGCGCCTGCAAGCGCGTGCGCGGCCGCCGCTTCCAGCAGAGCTGGTTCCTCTTTATGTCGCGGGCACGCACGTAGGCAACGCGCAGCCAGCGATCGCCCGCTTTGTGACGGCGCGTATCGCTGGATTTATTCTGAACGACGGCGTGCTTGCGATGCGTGACGGCGCGCTCGATATCGACGCACGCACTGCGCTGCTGGCCGAAGCAGCGAGCGATATGCGCACGGCCGGACTGGTCACCGGCTGGCGCGATGAACTCCTGGGGGTAGGAAACCCTCCGGTGGCCAAGATCGAACGAGCCGCTTGTCGCGCCTTCGGCATTACGACCGAAGCTGTGCACTTGAACGCGTACGCGGATTTTGAGACGCTGATCGTTGCGCGCCGCGCGGCTCACAAGCAGATCGATCCGGGGTTCTGGGACAACTTGGTGGGCGGCATGGTGCCTGCGGACGAGTCGTTGCACCAAGCGCTGACACGTGAAGCACTGGAAGAGGCCGGGCTGCGGCTTGATCGCGTCGAGTTGCAGCGCGGGCGCTGGTTTCAAATGCGCCGGCCGGTGCCCGAAGGGCTGCAGTCGGAAATCATCCACGTGTACGACGCTTCGATACCTGCCGGTGTATCTCTAAAAAATCAGGATGGCGAAGTCGACGCAATTGAGCGCCGCACGCTCGCCGAGATCATTGATGCCGTGGAGCATGACGAGTTCACGCTGGAGTCCGCTCTGGTCACGCTCGAAAGCGTGACACGGCGCGCCGGGATCGAAACCTCGGCGGGCCTATTTCAAGCCAGCTAGGAGACCTCGTCGATCCACGCCATTTGAATCGCCTCGAGGATCTTCTCGCCCGAGCGGTTCGGGTCGTCGGAAAAATCTTCCAGCTCGCACACCCAGCGCCGCAGATCGGTGAACCGGATCGTGCGCGGATCGACGTCCGGGTATTTCTCGGCAAGCGCGATTGCGATTTCCAGCGTGTCGATCCATTTCATGACGATTCTTTCTGCTCGATTTCCTTGGCGTGGTTGATGCTGTACTTCGGAATCTCGACCGTCAGATCTTCATTCTGCACGATGGCCTGGCATGAAAGGCGAGACAACGGGGTCAAGCCCCAGGCGCGGTCGAGCAGATCTTCTTCGTCGTCTTCCGCCGCCAGCAGCGAACCAAAACCCTTTCGAATGATGCAGTGGCACGTCGTGCACGCAGCGACCTTGCCGCACGCGTGCTCGATGTCGACGTGATGATCGAGTAGCGCATCGGCTACCGAGACCCCGGACGCGGTTTCGAATTGCGCCCCCTGCGGGCAAATTTCCGCGTGCGGCAGAACCGTGATTGTTGGCATGCTATCGGCCCTGCCGCCCAACGCTTGCGAGATCATCGATGCGCCGCCCGGCAAGCGCCGCGCGAATCGAGCGATCCATGCGGCGGGCTGCGAAGTCGTCCGTGGCTTGTGCCAACGCTTCGATCGAAGTCTTGATTGCGTTGCCGTCATCGCCGCCCAGCCGATCACTCAACGCGGCCATCAGTGCGTCCACGGCAACGCGCTCATCGCGCGAGAGCAAGTCGCCGTCCGACGCCAACGCCGTACCGGTCGCTTCGATCAGGCGTTGCGCATCGACCTGTCGTTCGCGCAGCGCACGCTTGCGCATGTCATCGTCGACCGAACCGAACGATTCCTGCAGCATGCGCGTGATGTCGCTGTCGGACAATCCGTACGACGGCTTGACGACGATCGACGCCTGAACGCCGCTCGCAATCTCGAGCGCATTGACGTCGAGCAGGCCGTCGGCGTCCACCTGGAAGGTGACGCGCACGCGCGCAGCGCCGGCGGGCATCGGTGGAATGCCGCGCAGTTCGAAGCGCGCGAGCGAGCGGCAGTCTGCGACCAGCTCGCGCTCGCCCTGCACGACATGGATTGCAATGGCAGTCTGCCCGTCCTTGAAGGTGGTGAACTCCTGCGCCCGCGCAACCGGAATCGTTGAGTTGCGCTCGATGATCTTCTCGACCAGCTCGCCCATCGTCTCCAGCCCGAGCGACAGAGGAATCACGTCGAGCAACAACCAGTCGTCGCCCGCAGCGCGGTTTCCTGCCAGCAGGTTGGCTTGAATCGCAGCACCGAGCGCCACCACTTTGTCCGGATCGATATTGGTAAGCGGCGTCTGGCCGAAGAACGCGCCGACCGCGTGGCGCACGTGCGGCGTGCGCGTCGCACCGCCGACCATCACCACCCCATCGATCTCGGTAGTTCTAAGCCCGGCGTCGCGCAGCGCATTACGACACGCAGTCAGCGTCTTCTGCACCAGCGGCTGCGTCATCTGCGCAAACTCGCGGCTCGACAAGATCTGGTCAATGCCTTCTCCGGTCGAGAGCACCGCGTTCACGCGTACTTCGGATTCGACCGACAAGCGCTCCTTGACTTCGCGTGCCTTGACCATCAACAGGCGCGTGTCCTGCGGCAAGAGCGGGAGCAGCTTCGAACGCTCGACGATCCAGCAGAAAACGCGTTGGTCGAAATCGTCGCCGCCCAAAGCGGAATCGCCGCCGGTCGCTAGCACTTCGAACACCCCCTTAGTCAATCGCAAGATCGAGATGTCGAACGTTCCTCCGCCGAGGTCATACACGGCGTAAATCCCCTGCGCGCCGTGATCCAGGCCGTAGGCGACTGCGGCCGCGGTCGGTTCGCTCAACAGGCGCAACACATTCAGCCCCGCAAGCCGGGCGGCATCTTTGGTCGCTTGCCTCTGTGCGTCGTCGAAGTACGCCGGCACCGTCACCACCGCGCCGACCAGATCGCCACCGAGCGCTTGCTCGGCTCGCTTGCGCAACGATTTCAAGATCTCCGCAGACACTTCGACCGGGCTGCGCACGCCGGCCACGGTTCTGAGCTGCACCATGCCGGGCGCGTCGACGAAGTCATATGGCATGTTCTCGATATGCTCGACATCGCTCATGCCGCGGCCCATGAGGCGCTTGACCGACACGACTGTGTTACGCGCGTCGATCGCCTGCTGTCTTTGCGCTGCGTAGCCGACATCGGTGGATCCATTCGCGTGAAACTGAACGATCGACGGCAGCAGCGAGCGCCCTTCGGCGTCATCCAGCACGACGGGGATGCTGTGACGAACCGTCGCAACGAGCGAATTGGTGGTACCCAAATCGATTCCAACCGCGAGCCGATGCCGATGCGGATCGGTCGATTGTCCCGGCTCGGCGATTTGCAGCAGCGCCATTACGCCGACGCTCGGTCGTTATCGCGCAGCGTTTGTTCGGCGGACGATATTTCGGTTCCGAACTTTTCGATGAACATCAGCTGTCGCACTCGCGAAGCGGCCAATGCAAAATCGGCATCGACGTCGAGCGCACGGCCGATCTCTCCCAGCAACCGATCGCGCTCGGCCGCCATACCGTCCCCGAGCGCGCGCAAGGCGGCGCCGTCGCGTTCAGCGAGCGCTTCATCCAATGCTTCGCGCCATTCCAATTGCTGCATCAGAAACTCGGCCGGCATCGACGTGTTCGACTCGGCCTCGATCGGCGCGCCCGCGCGTTCGCACAGATACGCGGCGCGCTTGAGCGGCGACTTCAGTGTGCGGTAGGCCTCGTTGGCCTGCGTTGCCCATTGCATCGCGACCCGGTTCTCAGCGGCCGTGCCGGAGGCGAAACGATCGGGATGAACCCGCCCTTGCACGCTTCGATAGGCGCTGTCGAGCGCGGCCATATCGAGCTCGAAGCGAGGCGGCAAGTCGAACAGCTGGAAGTGATCCGGAGGGATGAACATGCCAGCGCGCCGGAACGCGCGATCTATTTATATATTGAAGGACTCACCGCAACCGCAGCGGTTCTTTTCCCTCGGGTTGTTGAA
>JBGSWX010000542.1:0-3052 GCA_041751695.1 Burkholderiaceae bacterium
TTCACCCGCACTCAAGCTTGAAGATGAAATCGCCGCGCGAGTTCAGGCGACAACGAGTTGAGCAGATGCGCCGCGCTCAGCTTGAACAGGCGGCGCTACATTGCGAATAGGCTGTGTCCGCGAATACGGGGGCAAGACCAGCCACGCCGTGGCCCACCGCGGTTTGCGGCCCGCTCAAACCTCGGTCGGTGGGATGTCATGAACCATTTCGATTCGACGCGCGTAGGTGAGCCGGGCATTCTTGTGGCTGTTCATTCGGCCGAGCTCCATGAGAAGTCTGGACGGTTGGCGCTTCCCAGTCTCTCAAACTCAGTCCGGATGAACAGATACAACCTACTTGCGCCTTCCCAGCTAGCCAACGAAGGGCGTTTCGTCAGAGTACGAAGCGCGTCTCGCCTTAAAGCGTCGCCACGATTTCCTTTACCCGCCGCAGACCAGCGCCGCGCGAAAAAAATTCTTCATAGTCAGCGCGCGACCCCGGGTTGTAGCGGTCGTCGCCAAGGCGCGCGATCTGCGATGCGAATTCGTCGGCAGTTTGGGCCAAACGGATGCTGTTCCCGTTGCAGACTTCGTATCCGACGGCCGCAAACGGCGACGCAATGACTGATTTGCCATGCATCAGCGCTTCTGCGATCTTGACCTTCATACCTCCTCCAGAAAATATCGGGGCTACTACGGCCGCCGCGTTCTTGTAGATGGGGGAAAGATCTTCGACGAACCCCTTTATTTCCAGCTTGGGATGATTGAAGCGAGGGGCAAACTTCTCCAGACCACTCCCCGCGGCAACAAGCCGAAACCGCTGCAGCGTGGGCGCAATGCGTCGGCACAAAAACCCCAATGCTTCGATGTTTGGTGGGTGCGCGGACCCGACGAACAGCACGTAGGGTTCCTCTGTATCGACATCGTTGATCTGGTTCCCTGGTTGCGATCCCCGATCCGAAACGATGATGGGCAGGATTCGATCGACTGGCCGGCCGTAGAGTGACGCAATTCGTTCGGCATCGGTCGCGTGCAATGCAATCGTCAAGTCCGACTCGCATGCCGAGTGTTTTTCGTTGAGCCAGGTGGCGTACAACGCCGGTAAATAGTGGAGTTGCATTCTCGCCAGACGTTGCTTAACCAAGTCGGTTTCGATGTTTTGAAATGCGCAGACGATTTTCGCTTCTGGAAGCAAGCGTCTGATCAGTGGAATCAAGCAGCCCAGTATGGAGGTGTCCAGCCAGATCAGCGTCGGACGCTCGCGCATCAGCAGCTCGTGCAAGCGCGAAACACCGTCCTTTGTCAGTGTTCCGCATAGGCCTTGTACGTTCGCGAGCGCCGTCCCGAGCTTGTTTTTGGTTGTTGGGATCGCAACCGTTGAGGCGTGCGGCATTCTCGATACCGAAGCGGCTGTTACTGGACCCGCGAGGGCTTCGCGCAACAGGTTTAGGTTAGTGGCAGCAAATAGCGAACCGCCAAAATCCTTGGCACTCAGATGGGGCGATATGTACAGGGCACTCAAGGTACGGAGGGAAATTGGAACGCAAATAGCCGGTTGAGTGGATAGTGGTTGCCGAGTGTGATGCTGCTTGCGAAGAACGCGTGGCGCCGCCGCAGTTACGCCGCGCTGGGTTTTCGGCGAATGCTGTCTCGCACGAACACCAGCCATTCGGTAATGGACGTTGTGAATGCCCGCAGCAGCAGCACCAGGAACGCCAAAGCCCCTGCCGATCGCCGCTGCATCGGACCGTACGGTGAATAAGACGGCCCGCCGGCGGCAATGTCCGCGAAGGCATGCACGGCGATCGACAGATACGGAAACAGCGCGTGCACGCGCGCGAGCCCGAGCGAATTTGCCGTTTGCGCATGAGTCCGCGACGCGCCGCCCAGTTCGCGGTGAACGGCGGTATGGCCGAGCATGACGATCTTTCCGCAGGCAGCGACGCGCGCAATTGCCAGCCAGTCGCCGCCGAGCGTGTTCTTGAGTTCGATCTGGCGGATGGTCGATGTTCGCATCAGCCCGTAGAACACGCCGTTGTCGCTGACCTTCCAATAGTATTCCGCGACACGCCTCCACCAAGCGCCGGCCTCAACACTGAATTTCCTTCCGGTGTCGATCAGTGTGCCGCCGCGGTAGTACCTTGCCACGCCGCTGGCCAGCGCAACCGCGGGATCCCGCTGCAACTGCCGCAGCGTCGTGCTGATGTAATTGCGATCGACGTGGTCGTCGTCGCCGAGCCACATGAAATACTCGCCCGATGCTTGCTTCAACACCGCATCGAAATTGCGCGTTGCCCCGATGTTGCGCGGCTGCCGGATGTACCGTATGCGAGCGTCCTGAGCGGCCAGGCTCAGGCAGATAGAGGACGTGGAATCGGCCGAACAGTTGTCCGAGATGACGATTTCGATGTTGGGATAGTCCTGGCTCATGACCGAGCTGACCGCACGCCCGATCAGCAGCTCTCGGTTGAAAGTGGGTATTCCGACGGACACGAGGGGTGCGTGCTCGCTCATGTGCTTGTGGCCCTGCGAATCGATACGAATATGCGCATTCGAATATCGCGGATGGTGATGGCCGATACCGCGAGCGCGACCATCAATCCGACGGTCAGAAACGAGAACCAGGCAACACGGTCGCTCAGGCCGCCGGGCTTGACGCCGTTCGCCAGTAGCAAGCTGACGGCGGCTCCCAAGGTCGGCAAACCCACATCCCGAACGTACCAGCGCCATTTCTCCGCCGGCACGAGCCGGCGATGCATCAGCTGAATGCCTACCAGGACATAGCCCGCATTCAGAGCGATCCACACCCACGCTGCGCCCAGGGCGCCATAGTGAGGAACCACCCAGAAAATCGTGGGCACCAGCAGCGATACAGCGACGATGTTGATCTTGAGCGCAAAGCTCGTCCAGCCATGCGCAAGCTGAAGCTGGTAGGGCACGTACATCAGGCCGTTGAGGAAACTCCCGAGCGCCAAGGCCGACAGGATCGGCCCCGCGCTGCGAGCCAGCTCGACGTTCCCCGACCAGGCGAACAGCACGCCTTCGCCGAAGAAGGCGAGCAGCAGCGCCGCCG
>JBGSWX010000543.1:0-10748 GCA_041751695.1 Burkholderiaceae bacterium
GCTCTGCGGTACTCGCGCCAGCGGCGGGCCTGCAAACTCGCTGGCGCTCAGACAGGCAGGCCCTTAAGGACCCGCTGGCGCTCCGCTCCTCGACGACGACTCCAAAGGCAGCGCATCTACGCCAAACGCTTGCGCGTCGGAGCATTTTCTTTGTTGGGGTAAAAGAAAAAACATCTCGTACGAGACCACGCCGCGACAGCAGCGGCTGGCGCAGATGCGCCGCCTTTGAGTCGTCGCCCAAGGAACGGAGCAGGCGCCGGGCTTTCGGCGAAAAAGTGCTTTAGCCCTTTTTCGCCGCGGCGTCTGCGAGTCCCGCAGTGGCTGGCACGAAGTGCCCGACGACGTAGGCGGTGCAGCTGCGTCAGCCGCTGCTGCCTACGAAGGTTAGGCTACTGTTTTGCGACCGCCGCAGGCGGCGCCTTTTCTTTTTGCGTCAATGGCCGCGCAGGTTCCTGCTTGAAGGCGACCGTTAATTGCGACGTCTTCGGATAACCGGACGCATCGAGTGTGAGGTTCCATTCGTCGGGGTCGAACCCGATCAGCGGTGCGGTCCCCACGGTCACCACGGGAACGCCTTCGGCCTGCGTAAGCCGCTTCAGCTCAATTGAATCGTCGCCGGTTTCTATCGTGCGCTCGGCGAACGGGATGCCGCGCTTGACCAGGAAGTCGCGTGCCGTGTTGCACGGCGGGCACTTGCCGGCGGTAAACAGCATCACGGGATAGCTGGACGCTGCGCGCCGTACCTGATAGGGCAGCAGCGAGTGAACCTGCTCGCCGATCTGCCGCAGATCGATGCGCAAAAGATTTTGTGCGTCCGGCGGGGGGCGGTCTCCGTAGTTGATCTGGCTGCGTGCATCGGTCCAGCGATAGAGAAATTTGCGCTCCTCTTTGTCCGGATCCAGCGGCGCTTGCGCCATCGCGGAGGACGGCAGCAGTCCAATCATCGCGGCGGCGATCAATCGTGGCAATAAGGTCGACAATCGCATCAGATGCTCCGTTGCAAATCAGTTTTTCGGCGCAGGCGGGTTGCCTGGCGCCGGGCGAGCCGCGTCGCGCGGCAAAATCGGTTTCGGCGGCTCGGCACGGTAAGTCGGCGGCAGTACGGTCTGCGCGGGATAGCCGGCCGCGCTTAACGCGTTCGACCAGGCACCTTCCTTGAAGCCAAGGTGCGGCGTGCGGCCAAGCGTCATCACGGGCACCGACGTGGTTCCGACTCTGCGCTTCAACTCCTCAGCGTCGACGTCGGTTTCGACCAGCAGCTCTTGGTACGGAGCGCCGCGCCGCCGCAGCCACGCGCGCGCAGATTCGCAGGGACCACAGTCGAGCGCCGTGTAAAGCGTGATCGGCAATGTCGACATCGCTTTGCGCAACTCGAACGAAAGTCCGCCGGTCGGATCTCCGGCCTCGGGCCGCGCGCGCCCGTCGACGCGCGACAGATTTTTTGCGTCCGGCGGCGGCGCATCGCCGTAATTAACCCGGCCGCTGGGATCGGTCCATCGATACTGCGCGAGCGCCGGTAGCGCCGTGGCCAGGAGCACGGCGAGCACAGCACACTGCAGTCGAGAGCAACGCGAGTCCATCTGCTTAATTCACCATTCCGTTATGCCGCAACAAAGCATCGAGCGTTGGCTTGCGCCCGCGAAACGCCACGAACGACTGCATCGCCGGACGGCTCCCTCCGACGGCGAGAATCTCGTCCAGAAATTTGCGGCCGATTGTTGCGTTCAATATTCCGCCTTCGTCATTTTCTTCGAACGCCGAGTAGGCGTCGGCCGACAGCACCTCAGCCCATTTGTAGCTGTAATAGCCTGCGGCGTAACCGCCCGCGAAGATGTGCGAGAAAGCGTGCGGAAAACGGTTGTATTCGGGCGGAACCAGCACCGAAACTTCGCGCCGAACGTCGGCCAGCAGGGTCATCACGCGCGCTTCGTCGACGATTTTGGCGTCTGCGTGCAGCAGCATGTCGAACAGCGCGAATTCGAGCTGGCGCACCGTGAACATGCCGCTCTGAAAATTCTTCGCCGCGAGCATCTTCTCAAAGAGCTCGCGCGGAAGCGTGGCGCCGGTGTCCACGTGCCCGCTCAGCATCTGCAAAACCTCCCACTCCCAGGCGAAGTTTTCCATGAACTGCGACGGCAGCTCGACCGCATCCCACTCGACGCCGGCAATGCCCGATACCGACGGCTCATCCACCCGCGTGAGCATGTGGTGAAGCCCGTGGCCGAACTCGTGAAACAAGGTCAGCACGTCGTCGTGCTTGAACGTGGCGGGCTTGCCGACCGACGGGCGTGAAAAGTTGCAGGTCAAAAATGAAACGGGCGTCGCCAGGCCGGTGCGCCGAGCGCGCCGGCTGCGGGCGTCGTCCTGCCAGGCTCCGCCTTGCTTGTGATCGCGCGCGTATAAGTCCAGGTAAAACTGCCCGACCAGCTCTCCGCGCAAGTTGTCGATTTGATAGAAACGCACGTCGGGGTGCCACGCTGGTGCGGCTTGTTCGCGGATCGCCACGGCGAACAGTGTCTCGATGACCCTGAAAAGGCCGGCGAGCACGCGCGGCTCGGTAAAGTATTGCTTCAACTCCTGCTCCGAGTACGAATAGCGTTGCTCGCGCAATTTCTCGCTCGCGTAGGACGCATCCCACGGTTGCAGGTCGGCAATGCCGAGCTGCCTGGACGCAAAGTCGCGCAGTTCGGCCACGTCGCGCTCTGCGTACGGCTTTGCCCGCCGCGCCAGGTCGCGCAGAAATTCGAGCACTGCGGCCGGACTCTCGGCCATCTTCGGCACCAGTGAAACTTCAGCGAAGCTCTCATGGCCGAGCAGCTGCGCGTGCTCACGCCGCAGCTGCAGCAGCTCGACCAGCAGCGGGCCGTTGTTCCATTCGGGTTTGCCGAACTCGGACGCCGTGGTGCTGTACGCGCGATAAAGCTGCTGCCGCAGCGCGCGGTCGTGTGCGTAATCGAGGATCGCCGAATAGCTCGGATACTGCAGCGAAATCTTGTAGCCGGCTTTGCCGTCGCCCGCCGCCGCTTCGGCCAGCATTTGCAGCGCATCGTCGGGCACGCCCGCCAGTGCGCGAGCGTCGTCGATATAAAGAGCGAAGGCGTTGGTGGCATCGAGCACGTTTTCGGCAAAGCGTGTCGACACTTGCGCTTCGCGTTCGCGTACCTGTTTGAACCGTTCCTTCTTTTCGGCCGGCAGCTCGGCGCCGCCGAGCCGAAAGTCACGCAGCTCGTTCTCCACGATCTTGCGCCGTGTCGCGGGCCACTGCGCAAAGTCCGACGCAGCGGCCAGCGACTTGAACTTCGCATGCAGCGCGTCGTTCTGGGACAGCGCGGTCCAGAACACGGTGAGCTTCGGCAGGTTCTCGTTGTACTGCTCGCGCAGTTCGGGCGTGTCGACTACGGCGTTCATGTGCGACACCGCGCCCCACGCGCGGGCGAGCCGGTCGGTCGCTTCGTTCAAAGGTTCGACGACCGATTCCCAGCTTGCGGCAACATCAGGATCAACAGCGCGCGCTACGGCGTCGTGCGCGTCGCGCAGCAGCGACTCAACCGCGGGCGTGACGTGTGTCGGCTGAATTTCTCCGAAGCGCGCGAGGCCGGTGAAATCGAGCAGCGGGTTGGGTTCGCCCACAAGGGGCGAGTTGCGCGAGGGGGTCGTGGTCTGGTCCATGAGATTTATTGGGTTGGGCTTTTGATTCCGGCGCGGCGCTCCGCCGCTTCGACCGTGTTCGCCAGCAACATCGTGATCGTCATCGGCCCCACGCCTCCGGGCACGGGCGAGATCCATGCCGCGACCTGCTTGACGTTCTCGAAATCGACGTCGCCTGCAAGCTTGCCCTCGGGCGTCTTGTTGGTGCCCACGTCGATCACGATCGCACCCGGCTTGACCATGTCGGCGGTCACCAGGTGGCGACGGCCGACGGCGGCGACCAGGATGTCGGCCTGGCGCGTGATCGAAGTGAGATCGCGCGTCTTGCTGTGCGCAATCGTGACGGTGGCGTTGGCGGCGAGCAGCAACATGGCCATCGGCTTGCCGACCATGTTCGAGCGCCCGAGTACGACGGCGTGACTTCCCTGGATCGTCGCGTTGATCGACTCCAGCATCTTCATCACACCATACGGAGTACACGAACGAAAGTAAGGTGTGCCCATCAACGTCAAGCCGGCGTTGGTTGCATGCAGGCCGTCGACGTCTTTTTCAAACGCGATCGACTCCAGCATCTTCGCTGAATCGACGTGTTTGGGAAGCGGCGTTTGCACCAGGATGCCGTGCACCTGCTGCTCGTCGTTCCTTTCGGCGATGCGGGCGATCAGCGCGGACTCTGCGGTGTCGGCAGGCAGGCGATCGATCCACGAGGCGATCCCGATCTGTTCACACGCCACTGCCTTGTTGCGCACGTAAATGGCCGAGGCCGGATCGTCACCCACCAGGATCACCGCCAACCCGGGCTGTTGACCGGCGGCGGTCAGGCGCTCGACGCGTGCAACGAGCGCGCTACGGATTTCAGTTGCCAGCGCCTTGCCATCGAGAATTCGAGCTGCCATGTCGCGCTTTCCGCACTTTCAAAAAAAGAGGCGCGAGTTTACGGCTTGCTACTGACGCAGCGCGCCTCCCGTCAATACGGTGCGCATCAGATCGGCCACCGTGTTCGCGTTCATCTTGTCCATGATGTTGGCGCGATGGGCCTCGACCGTCTTGATCGAAATACCGAGATCGTCGGCGATCTGCTTGTTCAATCGTCCGGCGACGATGCGCTCGAGCACCTGCTGCTCGCGCGGCGTCAGCTTGGACAGCAGCGCTTCGCTCAGCCGCTGGCGTTCGGTGGCCGACGCCCGCGAGCGCGCTTCGGTGAGCATGCGTTCGACCAGCGCCTTCAACGCGGCCTGGTCGAACGGCTTTTCGATGAAATCGACCGCGCCTTTTTTCATCGTCGATACCGCCATCGGCACGTCGCCGTGGCCGGTAATGAAGATGATGGGTAATTGCGACTTGCGCGCGACCAACTGCTCCTGCAGCTCGAGGCCGCTCATCCCCGGCATGCGCACGTCGAAAATCGCGACGGCGATCGCCGCGGGATCGTGGCTCGCGAGAAACTTTTCCGCGCTGTCGAAACCGATCACGCGATAGCGGCTTGCTTCAAGCAGCCACTGCACCGAATCGCGCACGGCGTCGTCGTCGTCGACGACGTACACCACACCCATTATTTCCGCACTGTCGCTCGCTTTATCGCTCACTGGATTCCCTCTTTGTTTCTTTCGCATCGGCCAGCGGAAGCGTGAATACGAAGATCGCTCCACCGTCGGGATTGCGCTCGACGTTCAGCCGGCCATGATGAAACTCGATGATCGAGCGGCAAATATTGAGCCCCATGCCCATTCCTTCGGACTTCGTGCTGAAAAACGGTTGGAACAGATTTGCACGCTGCAGTTCCGACACGCCCGAGCCATGGTCGACGACCGAGAATTCGGCCATGTCGTCGAGTCGCCGCACGATCAGATCGATTCTGCGCACGGTGGCTTCGTCCATCGCGTCGATCGCGTTCTTCAGCAGGTTCAAGAGCAGCTGTTCGATCAGGATCGGGTCTACATCGAGCGGCGGCAGACCGGCTTCCACATCTGTGCGTATCACGATGCCCTTTTTGGCGGCTTCGATATCGGCGAAGCCGATCGCGTCCTCGACGATGCGCGCGACCTCGGTCGGGCGGCGACGCGGCTCCGAACGCTTCACGAATTCGCGGATGCGCCGAATGATGTTGCCCGCGCGTTGCGCCTGGCCCGCCGTCTTCTCCAGCGCCGGCAGCAGCTCATCGTTCGACATGCCGCCTTCCTTCATGCGCGACACCGCACCGAGGCTGTAGTTGCTGATCGCCGTCAGCGGCTGGTTGAGCTCGTGCGCCAACGATGACGCCATCTCGCCCATCGTCATCAGGCGCGACGTCAGTTCCACTTTTTCCTGTTGCTGCCGCACCATGTCTTCGGTCGCCTTGCGCTCGGTAATGTCGGTCGCGATCTGCAGGCGCACGTCGCGGCCGTCGACCCACCGCACGCTGCGTACGCGCACGTCGAACCAGCGCGCGGTTTCCGCATCGAACGTTTCGCCCGCGACAGCGTACGGTGGCAGCGCTGCGCGCAACCGTCGATGCCCCGTGGGCGTCGATCCGTACAAATCGTGGTAGCTGCGATTGGCGAATAGAAGTTCGTCGCCTCGATCGTCTGCAACCACCGAAACGGCTGCATCGAGCGATTCGAGCACGGTCGTAAAGCGCTCGTGCGCGGCGGCGAGCTGCTCGCTGATGCGTTTGGGTTCGGTGATGTCCGCCATGACCGACATCCAGCCGAGCTGTTCACCGTCGTCGGCCAGCAGCGCCGAAAAGTACATGCGAGCGTCAAACTCCGATCCGTCGCGTCGCACGACTTTGAGCTCGAAACCGCTGGCCGGCGCCTGGCCCGCCAGCACGATTGCAAGCTTCGTCCGGTACTCGTCCCAGCGGTCAGTGGGCCAGTATGGAAACGGCGGCGAGTGCCCAACGAGGTCGTCGGCGGACCAACCGGTCATCTGCACGAACCCTTGGTTCACGTGGCGCAGCACGCCGCTGCGGTCGATCACTCCCATTCCAGTGGCGAGCGAGTCTTCCATCGCACGGCGGAACGCGGTTTCGGTACGCAGCACACGTTCGACCTGCGCCTGCTTGACGTCGCGTCGTGCCAGCGCCGCCAGCGTGACCATCACGATCAGGGTCAATCCGACGACCAACCCCGACAACGCGTTGCCAAGCACCGGCGAGCGCTGCCGAAACGGCGATGCTTCGACGGTAATGCCGTCGGAAAGCAAGGGGACTCGCACCGAGTAGCGCGGCTCATCGGCCGGCGTCTCACTACTCGTCGATGCAGCCAAGACAGCACTGTCGTCTCCGCGCAGCGAAATGCGATAACGCTGACCGAACTCGGGCTTGACGGTTTGCCGCAGCAACTCGGGCAGCGAAACGCGCGCCACGACTGCGCCGACGTAGCGGTCGTCGCTGAAAACCGGCGTGATCAGATCGGTAAACGGGCTGCCATCATCGGAGCTCGGTCGTGAGCTGTCCTCATACGGCCGCGAGAACAAAGTCGTGTGCGCATCGCGCGCCCGCTTGATCACGTTTCGCGTCACTTCGGCGCCGATCTCGGACGCCGCAGGCCGGGCCCAATCGGCAAGCGGACTCGGCGATTGCACCGACCAGCGCACGCGGTTGCTGCCGTCGACATACGCCAGATGCAGCAGCTCGGGCTTCGCCATCATCAGCCCGCGCCCGGTCGAAGCGAACCGGGTCTCGTTGTACTTCGTATCGCCGATCTCGAGGCCGATGCTGGTGGTGGCTTCGGTCATCGCCTGAACTCGCAGCGAGAGCGACTGCGCCAGTGTGTCGACGTCGCGCGTCAGCGCATCTCGTTGCAGCGCGCGATCTTCCGTAATCAGCAGGTAGGCCAGACCGGCAATCGACACCGCAAGCAGAAGAATCGCCAGTAAGTGCGCGTAACGACTCGCATCGAAACGGCTCGTCTTCGCGCGCGCCATCCGGTCGAACGCGAGCAGCACCGCGTCGTCGGGTGGGGTCCGGGGTGCGCTCATAGGAGCGCGTTGCGCATTGGTAGTGGCATGGTCTTGAGCGAGCCTATTATTGACGGGCCCCCGGGTCATTGCAGCGCCGCTGATAATTTCGTATTACGAAAACAAGTACCGCTATTTGAAAATAACGCGGCGGCTGGTATCGTCGCGACACAACGATTGGAGACACCATGTCCGCCCTCCCACAACCCGCGGCCAACGATCCGGACACTCTCGAAACGGCAGAGTGGCTCGATGCGCTCGAAACGGTGATCGAGCGCGAAGGTCCGGAGCGCGCGCACTTTCTGCTCGAAGCGCTCATTGACAAGGCGCGCCGTTCCGGAACGCACATTCCGTATTCAGCCAACACCGCATACATCAACACGATTCCGCCACATCAGGAAGAAGATTCTCCCGGCGACGCTGCGCTCGAGGAGCGTATCCGCTCGTACGCGCGTTGGAACGCGATGGCGATGGTGGTGCGCGCCAATCGCGGCGAAGGCGAGCTGGGCGGCCATATCGCAAGCTACGCATCGTCGAGCACGCTGATGGAAGTGGGGTTCAACCACTTCTGGCGCGCACCCTCGAACGATTCGGGCGGCGACCTGATCTATTTTCAGGGCCACTGCGCGGCGGGCGTTTATGCGCGCGCGTTCCTCGAAGGACGCCTGACCGAAGAGCAGCTGAACAATTTTCGGCGCGACGTCGATGGCAAGGGTGTGACGTCGTATCCGCATCCGAAGCTGATGCCGCAGTTCTGGCAGTTCCCGACCGTGTCGATGGGGCTCGGTCCGATTCAGGGTATCTATCAGGCGCGTTTTCTGCGCTACCTGCACGCGCGCGGCATCGTGAATACCGACGGCCGCAAAGTGTGGGTGTTCTGCGGCGACGGCGAGATGGACGAGCCGGAATCGCTCGGCGCGATCGGACTGGCAGCACGTGAAAAACTCGACAACCTGATCTTTGTGGTCAACTGCAATCTGCAGCGGCTCGACGGCCCGGTGCGCGGCAACGGCAAAATCATTCAGGAGCTCGAAGGCACGTTTCGCGGCGCCGGCTGGAACGTGATCAAGCTGATCTGGGGTTCCTATTGGGATCCGCTGCTCGCGCGCGATCACGAAGGCCGGCTGCGGCGTGTGATGGAAGACACGGTCGACGGCGAGTATCAGAACTTCAAGGCCAACGACGGCGCGTTCGTGCGCAAGAACTTTTTTGGCAAGGATCCGAAGCTGCTCGAGATGGTCTCGCGCATGAGCGACGACGACATCTGGCGCCTCAATCGCGGCGGTCACGATCCACACAAGATCTACGCGGCGTATGCGGCGGCGACCAAGCACGCCGGGCAGCCGACCGTGATTCTTGCGAAGACCGTCAAGGGCTACGGCATGGGCAAGGTCGGTGAAGGCAAAAACCCGACGCATCAGCTAAAGAAGCTCGACGATGCCGCCATCCGCGAGTTTCGCGACCGCTTTGCAATCCCGGTGCCCGACGATAAGCTCGAAGACGTGCCGTTTTTCAAGCCGGCTGACGATTCGCCGGAAATGAAATACATGCATGAGCGCCGGCGCGCGCTCGGCGGGTATTTGCCGCAGCGCCGTCGTAACGCCGACGAGAAGATCGTTGCTCCGGGACTCGACACGTTTCAGGCCGTCATCGAGCCGACCTCCGAAGGCCGCGAGATTTCCACTACGCAGGCGTTCGTTCGCTCGCTGACCCAACTGGTGCGCGATAAGAACATCGGCCCGCGCGTGGTGCCGATCATTCCCGATGAAGCACGCACGTTCGGCATGGAGGGCATGTTTCGCCAGCTCGGCATCTATTCATCGCAGGGGCAGCTGTACGAACCGGTCGATAAAGACCAGGTGATGTACTACCGCGAAGACAAGAAGGGCCAGATACTTGAAGAAGGCATCAACGAAGCGGGCGCGATGAGCTCGTGGATCGCGGCGGCGACCTCGTATTCAACGAACAACCGCATCATGGTGCCGTTTTACATCTTCTATTCGATGTTCGGCTTTCAACGCGTCGGTGATCTCGCGTGGGCCGCGGGCGACATGCAGGCGCGCGGATTCCTGCTCGGCGCGACCGCGGGCCGCACGACGCTGAACGGCGAGGGCTTGCAGCACCAGGATGGTCACTCGCATCTGGCCAGCTCGACCATTCCCAACTGCGTCAGCTACGACCCGACCTTCGCGCATGAAGTCGCTGTGATCATCCAGCGCGGGCTCAAGCGCATGGTCGAGAACCAGGAAAACGTCTGGTACTACATCACGCTGATGAACGAAAACTATCCGCAGCCCGGCCTGAAGAAGGGGCAGGAAGAAGGAATTCTCAAAGGGATGTATCTGTTGCGCGAAGGTCCGGCCGGCAGCGGCACAGGCAAATCGATTCCGCGCGTGCAACTGCTTGGCAGCGGCACGATTTTGCGCGAAGCGATCGCAGCGGCCGAGATGCTCGAAAAAGACTGGAGCGTGGCGGCTGACGTGTGGAGCGTGACGAGCTTCACTGAACTGCGGCGTGATGGCATCGATGCGGAGCGCTGGAACTTGCTGCACCCCGGTGAAAAACCGCGCAAGCCGTACGCAACGCAGCTGCTTGAAAAGAGCGCCGGTCCGATCGTGGCAACCACCGACTACATGCGCCTTTTTGCCGATCAGATTCGGGCCTGGGTTCCGCGCGGTCGCGACTATCGCGTGCTCGGCACCGACGGCTTCGGCCGCTCGGACACGCGCGCCAAGCTGCGTGAGTTCTTCGAAGTCGATAGGAACTACGTGACGGTGGCCGCGTTGCGCGCGCTGGCCGATGAAGGCGCCGTGCCGGCCGCCAAAGTCGCCGATGCCATCAAGAAGTACCGCATCGATACCAACAAGCCGAACCCGGCCACGCTGTAGGGCGAGAAATGGGACAACAAGTCGAAGTGAAAGTCCCCGACATCGGGGAATTCAAGGATGTCGAAGTCATCGAGCTGCTGGTCAAGCCCGGTGACGCGATCACCAAAGATCAATCGTTGATCACGGTCGAGAGCGACAAGGCCGCGATGGAGATTCCCTCGTCGGCGGCCGGCATCGTTAAGCAGTTGATGGTCAAGCTGGGCGACAAGGTGTCGAAAGACTCAGCGCTGCTGTTGCTCGAGAGCGAAGCGCAGGCTGCGCCGGCGCCTGCCG
>JBGSWX010000544.1:0-4324 GCA_041751695.1 Burkholderiaceae bacterium
AGCATGGCTGGCCCGCTTCGGCCGACAGCTCGCGCACCGCTTGCGCGAACATCTCGCCGCGGTGCGCGTAGTTGCGAAACATATCGAAGCTCGCGCACGCGGGCGACAACAAGACTGCGTCACCCGGCTGAACCTGCTCGGCGGCGATGGCGACTGCCTGCTCGAGGGTTGATGCATCGACCAGCGGTACATCGGCCGCATCTCGCTCCAGGGCGGCGCGGATCGATGCAGCATCGCGGCCGATCAAGACGGCCGTGCGCGCGTGGCGCGCCACCGGCGCTGCGAGCGGCGCAAATTCCTGGCCTTTGCCGTCGCCGCCGAGAATCACGACGAGCTTCTTGCCTTCGGCACCGAGGCCTTCGAGCGCGGCAACCGTGGCGCCAACATTGGTCCCCTTGCTGTCGTCGTAGTACTCGACGTCGTCGATCGTCGCGATCAGTTGCAGCCGATGCGATTCGCCGCGATAGCGGGAGAGCACATGCATCATCGGTGCCAGATCGCAGCCGATCGCTCGTGCCAGAGCCAATGCCGCCAGCGCATTCATCGCGTTGTGCAGGCCGCGAATAGCGAGCGCATCGGCCGGCATCAGGCGGTGGACCAGCAGCTCTGCGGGCGCAGGCGCTGCAACCGGTTGATCTGCCGCCTTTCTCCTGCGCGACGCAACGGCTACGTCCTGGGCCCACGCAAGCCATGCAACCCCGTGAACGGTCACGATTCCATACGAGTCAGCAACCGTTGGCGCATCGGTTCCAAAGGTGACGACGCTGGCGTTCTTCCTCGCCATCGCGGCAACACGAGCATCGTCGCGATTGAGCACCTGCATTGTCTTCGAAGAAAAAATGCGTGCCTTGGCCGCGACGTACGGGTCCAGCGAGCCATGCCAGTCAAGATGATCTTCGGTAACGTTTAGCACCGCGGCCGCATCGCAGACGAGCGAGCGCGTCGTCGTCAACTGAAAGCTCGAAAGCTCGAGCACCCACACGTCGGGCAAATCATTTTGAGCCAGTCGCGTGCGAAGGGCGTCGAGCGCTGCCGGCGAAATGTTGCCTCCGACCTCGACGCTCTTGTGCGCAGCTGCAATCATCAACGCGGCAAGCCGGGTCGTCGTCGTCTTGCCGTTCGTGCCAGTGATACCGACGATGCACGGTGCATAGCCGACCTCGGATTTCAGCCGCGCCAGTTCGCGCGCGAAAAGCTCGATCTCACCGACCACGTCGATCGTGCGCTTTGTAGCGGCCTTAACAAGCGGTGCGGTGGGCCAACGCGTGGGCGACAGGCCGGGACTCAGCGCCAGCAGCTGCACATCGTCGAGCAAAGCCGTCCCAAAATCGCCTGCGACAAATTCGGCTTCCGGCAACTCGGCGCGCAACGCGGCCAGATGCGGTGGCTCAGCACGCGTGTCGGCCACGCGCACGCCGTACCCGCGCGAGGAAAGAAAGCGCGCCATCGCGAGGCCGCTTTCGCCGAGTCCGAGCACCAGCGCGCTGGAGTTCGTCATCGAATCTTCAGGGTCGACAAACCGACGAGCACCAGCATCATCGTGATGATCCAGAACCGAACGACGACCTGGGTCTCCTTCCAACCCGAGAGTTCGAAGTGATGGTGCAGCGGCGCCATTCGAAAAATGCGGCGCCCGCCGGTCGATTTGAAATAGATCACCTGCAGCATCACCGAGATCGTTTCGACGACGAACACGCCGCCCATGATGAACAGCACGATCTCCTGGCGCGTAATCACCGCAATCGTTCCGAGCGCCCCGCCCAGCGCGAGCGCGCCCACGTCGCCCATGAACACTTCGGCCGGATACGCGTTGAACCAGAGAAACGCCAGACCCGCGCCGGCGATTGCCGCGCAGATGATCACCAGCTCGCCCGCGCCGGGGATATACGGAAACAGCAGGTAACGCGCGTAGTCGGCGCGCCCGACGACGTAGGCGAACACGCCCAGCGCGGCGCCGATCATCACGGTCGGCATGATCGCCAGCCCATCGAGGCCGTCGGTCAGATTCACTGCGTTACTCGTGCCGACGATCACGAGGTACGACAACACGACGAACCCGAACACGCCGAGCGGGTACGCGATGTTCTTGAAAAACGGCAGCAGCAGATCGGAGCGCGGCGGCAGATCGATATAGAAGCCCTGCCCGATCCACTGCGCCATTAAATCCCAGATGCGGTCGGTCGACGGTGCGGCGATGGCGAAAGCAAGATAGAACGAAGCGCCGAGCCCGATTGCCGACTGCCACGCGTATTTCTCGCGCGCGCTCATGCCCTTCGGGTTGCCGTGCACGACTTTTCGATAGTCGTCGATCCAGCCGATCATTCCGAAGCCGAGCGTAACGAGCAGCGTGACCCAGATGAAGCGATTCGACAGATCGGCCCACAGCAGTGTCGTGACGCCGATCGAAATCAGAATCAGCGCGCCGCCCATCGTCGGCGTACCGGTCTTGGTCAAGTGTGTCTGCGGGCCGTCGGCCCGCACGGCCTGACCGATCTTCAATGCAGCGAGCCGACGAATGACCCACGGACCCGCGGCCAGGCCGATCAGCATGGCCGTGCCCGCGGCAAGCACCGCGCGCAACGTGAGGTAAGAGAAAACGTTAAACGATCGAACGTCGCGCGCCAGCCATTCGAAGAGTTCAAGCAGCATCAGTGCGTTGTTTCCGTTTGCTGCGCGGCCAGCGCCTGCACCACGCGCTCCATTTGCATGAAGCGTGAACCCTTGACCAATACGGTGGCGCCCGGCCGCACGTTCGAGCGCAGCGCTGCGATCAGCGCCGCGATGTCGTCGACGTGCAGCGCATTCGCGCCGAACGCCTGCGCCGCTCCGCGCATCAGCGGTCCAGTCGCGAACAGTGAATCGATGCCGCGTTCGCGCGCATACGCGCCCACCTCACGGTGGAACTCCAAACCGCGCGCACCCACTTCGCCCATGTCGCCCAACACCAGTACGCGCGGCGCCGGCGAGGCCGCGAGCAAGTCAATGGCGGCGCGCACCGAATCGGGATTGGCGTTGTAGCTGTCGTCGATCAGCGTGCCCTTTTGCATCCGCACCGTGGCGCCGCGGCCTGCGACCGGACGCCACGCCTTCAATCCAGCCGCAATCGCATCGGCGCCGATACCGGCCGCGATCGAACATGCGGCGGCGGCCAGCGCATTGCGAACGTTGTGCAGCCCAAAGACGGCAAGCTGCACATCGATCACTCCGTCGGGCGTGGCCATCGAAACCCGCACGCCGTTTTCTTCGTTGTGAAAGGTGGCCGTGACGACGGCCGACGCGTCGAGCGCGAAATCGATGACGCGCCGCGTGCCAGCCAGCTGCCGCCAGATCGGCGCGCACGCATCGTCGGCGGGAAACACTGCCGCTCCATCGGCGGACAAGGCGGCGATCGTTTCGCCGTTCTCGTACGCGGTGGCCTCGACTGAAACCATGAACTCCTGATGCTCGCGCTGCGCGTTGTTGACCAGCGCGATCGTCGGCCGCACCAGCTCAGCGAGGTATGCGATCTCGCCGCGATGATTCATCCCCAGCTCGAACACCGCAGCGCGATGCTGCTTGGCGAGTTGCCACAGCATCAGCGGCACGCCGATCTCATTGTTCAAATTACCGCGCGTCGCCAGGCGCGCCTTGTCGCCGTACTCCGCCGAGAAAATGGCGGCGATCATCTGCGTCACCGTGGTCTTGCCGTTGCTGCCGGCGACCGCGATCACCGGCAACGTAACGCGCGCGCGCCAGGCTCCTGCCGCGACTCCAAAAGCATGCTTGCTGTCTGCAACGATCAGTTGCGGAATATCGACCTCGACGGCGCGCTCCACCAGCGCCGCAACCGCTCCGCTCTCGCGCGCCTGCGCAACGTAGTCGTGCCCATCGAAACGCTCGCCGGTGAGCGCGACGAACAATGCGCCGGGCGACAGCGTGCGCGAATCGATCGAAACGCTCGAGAAACCGGCGCGAGCGTCACCACGCACATCGCCCGGGATGACGCGAGCAAGTTCGCCAACGGTCATCAGCATGCTCATGCGACGCTGCCGCGTGCTGCGAGCGCGGCACGCGCGTGCGCTACATCTGAAAACGGCTGCCGCAACGCACCGATCAGTTGATAGGCCTCGTGTCCTTTGCCCGCGATCAGCACGACGTCGCCCGTGGCCGCCTGCTCGATTGCACTTGCAATGGCCCGGCTGCGATCGACGATCGTGATCAACTCGCGCGCACCCGCAACGCCGGCAGCAACCTGGGCGACGATCGTCTCGGCACTCTCGGATCGCGGGTTGTCGCTGGTGACGACGACCACGTCGGCCCCCTGCGCCGCCGCGGCACCCATCGG
>JBGSWX010000545.1:0-2022 GCA_041751695.1 Burkholderiaceae bacterium
GATCATCTGCGCAATAACGGCCAGGAGTTCGGCTCGGTCACCGGGCGCCCGCGGCGCTGTGGCTGGTTCGACGCCGCCGGGCTCAAGCGCGCGGTGCAACTAAACGGCACCACGGGACTGTGCATCACCAAGCTCGACGTGCTCGACGGCTTGCCGCGCGTGATGCTCAACATCGGCTACAAAATGGATGGCAACGCAGTCGACATCCTGCCGTACGGCGCCGATGCGGTCAGTCGCTGCGAGCCGGTGTACGAAGAGTTCGCCGGCTGGAAGCAGTCGACGCTCGGTGTGCAGCGCTGGAACGATTTGCCCGCGGGCGCACAGCGGTTTCTCGAGCGGCTTTCCGATGTGCTCGGCGTGCCGATCGATCTGGTTTCCACCGGGCCGGATCGCGAGCAGACGATCGTGCTGCGACACCCGTTTGAAGATCGATGAGCAATCCCGCCCGGTCCGCATCCGATCTGTACGTCGAGTGGGACGAATATCACCGCCTTATCGAACGACTGTGTCTGCTCGTGCACGAATCGAGCTGGCGCTTTGATTCGCTGCTGTGCCTCGCGCGCGGCGGGCTCAGAGTCGGCGATGTGATCTCGCGAATCTACGACGTTCCGCTGGCGATCCTGGCAGCGAGCTCGTACCGCGCGGCGTCGGGCACGCGCCAGGGCCAGCTCGACATCGGCGAGTACATCACGATGACGAGCGACGTGCTGAGCGGGAATCTGTTGCTGGTCGATGATCTGGTCGACTCCGGCGTCACGCTGGCGCGCGTCGTCGACCACCTGAAGTCGCGCTATCGAGCGATTGAAGAAGTGAGAACCGCCGTCATTTGGTACAAAGCGTGCTCAACGTTCAAGCCGGATTATTTCGTCGAGCACCTGCCGGCAAGTCCGTGGATTCATCAGCCGTTCGAGGTGTACGACGCGCTGGGGCCGGAGAAGCTCGCCGAACGGCTCCGAAACAAATAATGTTGTCGCCGGCCTCCCGGCCGGCGACCCTGAACGTAAACCCTTGGTGCCCAGGAAGGGACTCGAACCCCCACAGTGTTGCCACCGCTAGGACCTGAACCTAGTGCGTCTACCAATTTCGCCACCTGGGCAAGCCGCGAATTCTAGCGGCGGTAGATGTGTAGTCAAATGAACTCATAGAAGGAACAAGTGAATACAAAAACAAATCGCACTAATAGCGATTCCATTTTAGAAACCCTGACCGCCGCGCGCGCGCCGCTGACCCCGGCTGACCTCGCCGAGCGGATGCAGCTTGCCGCCGACGATCAGGGTGCGTTTAACGCGCACATCGAAGAACTCGAGCGCGCCGGCCGCATCGTGCGCAACCGCGCCGGCTTGTTGCTGGTGTCGGCGCGCGCCAATTTGCTGTCGGGGCAGGTGCAGGGCCATCGTGACGGCTTTGGCTTCCTGATTCGGGACGACGGCGGACCTGACCTCGTGCTCTCAGAGCACGAGATGAGCAAAGTGCTGCACGGGGACCGCGTGCTCGCGCGCATCACCGGTGCCGATCGGCGCGGCCGGCCCGAAGGCGAGATCGTCGAAGTCATCGAGAGCCGCACCAACAAACTCGTTGGCCGGCTGCTCAACGAGCGTGGCGTTACGATCGTCGTTCCCGAGGACCAGCGCATTGCGCACGACATCCTGATTCCGCCGGGCGCGTCGTTGTCCGCTGAGCCGGGGCAGGTGGTCGTCGTCGAGATCATTCAGCAGCCGCAGCGCTACGTGCAGCCCGTCGGCCGTGTGATCGAAGTGCTCGGGGCGATCGACGATCCCGGCATGGAGATCGAAATCGCGGTACGCAAGTTCGCGGTGCCGCACGAGTTTCCGGACGCTACGGTGCAGCTCGCCGCAGCGTTGCCCGACACGGTGTCGCCGAAGGATTTGCGCGGCCGGGTCGATCTGCGCGATGTGCCGCTGGTGACGATCGACGGCGAGGACGCGCGCGACTTCGACGACGCGGTCTATTGCGAGCCGATTGTGCAGGGCGGGCGGCAGGGTGGGCGCGAAGGTGCGCGAA
>JBGSWX010000546.1:0-2817 GCA_041751695.1 Burkholderiaceae bacterium
CAGCTCGCGAAAGCGATCGACAGCCTCGCTCGGACCGAAATCATCCAGCTCGAACAACTGGCGCACTTCGATCTCGCCCTCCTTGCCGTCGGCCGCCGGGTTCGGAAAGCGCCTGGTCCATTCCATTGCCTCTTCTTTGGAATTGGCCTGGATGATCGTGTAACCGGCGACGAGCTCTTTCGCTTCCGCAAACGGCCCGTCGATCACGGTGCGCTTGCTTCCCGAATACTTGACGCGCCAGCCTTTCGCGCTGGGTTGCAGTCCCGACGCATCGAGCAGCGCACCCGCCTTCTGCAGCTCTTCGTGATAGTCGGCCATCTCGGCAAAGATTTTTTCTGCCGGCATCGCACCGGCCTCGGAATCCCGCGTGGCTTTGACAATGATCATGAATCTCATCACTTCTCCTTCCAAGTCGATAGCGAGCGGCGCGGCTAGCGCTTCACCTTGTTCAGCTCTGCCTGCGCGCGGTGACGCTCCTCCTGCGCTCTAAGCTGGGGCGTGAATTCGGCGCCGAAGTCTTCTGCTTCGAATATCGGGCGAAGCTCGACCTCGGTGCCGCCGTCAAAAGGAGCGCGCTTGAGCCATTCGATCGCTTCTTCCATCGACCTTACCTGCCAGAGCCAGAAGCCGGCGACCAACTCCTTGGTCTCAGCGAACGGGCCGTCGATCACAGTGCGCTTGGTTCCGGAAAACTTGACGCGCTTGCCTTTCGAAGTGGGGTGAAGACCTTCGCCCGCCAGCATTACGCCGGCTTTGACCAGTTCTTCATTGAAATTGCCCATCTCGGTCAGCTCCTTCTCGCTCGGCATCACACCGGCCTCCGAGTCTTTGTTGGCTTTCACTATCACCAGGAATTTCATTGTCACTCTCCATGTGGATTCGGGTTTGAGCCCGCTTTTCTGGGCTCTCACAGCTACGACGAACCGCGCTAGGCAAAATCGACAGATCGGGAGAAATTTTTTGGCTTGTCTTCGAAGCGTTAGTCACTGCGGCTTGCGCAGCATTGGAAACAGCGGCGGCGATGTTCCCACCTGAATCGTTCCGAGCAGCTCGAACCCGTGCCTTTCGTACAGGGGAACATTTTTCGGGTTGGTCGACTCGAGATATGCCAGCGTCTGGTCGCGATCACAGAGAACCAGCGCGTGCTTCATAAGGGCTGAGCCCAATCCTTTGCCCTGGTGAAACGGATCCACACCCATCAGTGGCAAATACCAATGCGGCTCATCAGGGTGATAGCGGCCCATCTCCTCGAACACCTGAAAGGCGTGCTGTTGGCTCAGCTCGGACGCCGTACTTTGCAGCAGCTCGATCAGCGCGCCTTCGTCGGGCCCGACATCCGGCGCAAGCCACAGTGCAGCGCCAGCGTAGCCATCAGCGATGTACGCACTCCCATGCTGAAACGCCTTGCCGCCGAATGCCCGCACAAAGTGCCGGAAATGCGCGAGGTACTGCCGCGGATCGCTCCACGTCCAACGCGCCGCAGGGTCTGCGCCAAACGCCAGCACCATGACATCGATGACGGACGCTTCATCTGACGGGGTGGCGGCCCTGACGATCGGCATGGTCACGGCACCGTCTAACCGTTCAGTACTCGCTTAGGCGTCGATGAAGACTTTGAATCCGCCAAAGAACATGCGCTTGGCGTCAAACGGCAGCGACTTCGGATCCATCATGTCGGCTAGGCGTGGATCTTTCATGACCTTGGCGTTGATGCTGTCGCGCTGCGCGCGCGACTTGTACGTGATCCACGAGAACACCACGACCTCGCCGGGCTTGAGCTTTACGCTCTGCGGGAACGAGGTGAGCTTGCCCACCTTCACGTCGTCGCCGACGCATTCCTTGTAGTCGATGGCGCCGTATTCGCGCCAGATTTTGCCCGCCCTCTGCGACAACTTCTTGTAGGCAGCCAGGTTCTTCTTCGGTACCGGTACTACAAAGCCGTCAACGTAGTTCATCGCTCCTCCTGTTTTGATTGAGTGTCAGTTCTGCGAGCCGGCGTTGATCATCCACGGCGTGCCGAAACGGTCGGTGAACATGCCGAACGCTTCCGCCCAGAAGGTCTTGTCCAGCGGCATCTGCACCTGCCCACCCTGAGACAACGCATCGAACATCTTCCTGCCCTCGGCCGCCGTCTTGCAGTTCAGCGTCACCTGAATGCCTTTCGGCGCCTCGTACGGCGCCCACGGACCGGTGTCGGACGCCATCAACGACTGGCCGTCGAACGTCAGGCACGCATGCATGATCCGCTCGCGGTACGCGGACGGAATGTCACTTTCCATCGGCGAGCCTGCAAACGGCATCATCTCCAGCTTGCCGCCGAGCGCCTTCTCGTAGAAGCGCATTGCTTCGGCGCAGTTGCCGTCGAAGTTCAAGTATGGATTGATTTGCATCACATCTCCCTGACTGGTTTTCGATGGAAGTTTCAGCGTAGCACTGCTTAGTCCTATATTGCAACTATTAATTGCACATTTAGTACCATTGCGGTAAAGTGCGCGCATGCCGATCAGACCGGACGACGAAGCCAAGCCGGGCAGGAGCCGCACCTACAGCGACGGCTGCGCGGCAGCGCACGGGCTCGACCTGATCGGCGAGCGCTGGGCGCTGTTGGTCGCGCGCGAGTTGTTGCTCGGGCCGAAGCGCTTTACCGATTTGCGAAGCGGGCTGCCGGGCATCAGCCCCAACGTTCTTGCGCAGCGGATCGACGAGCTCGAGCAGGCGTCGATCGTGCGCCGGCGCAAGTTGTCCCCTCCCGCCGCCGCGTGGGTGTACGAGCTGACCGAATGGGGAACGCAGCTCGAGCCCGTCATCGCGGCGCTC
>JBGSWX010000547.1:0-5643 GCA_041751695.1 Burkholderiaceae bacterium
GCCCATGCTGCCGGTGATGATGTTGCCGAGCGCCAGCAGATAGGCGCCACGGTGATGATAGACGACGCCTTTCGGATCGCCGGTAGTGCCGGAGGTGTAGTTGAGCGCGATCGCGTCCCACTCGTCGGCGGGCGCGCTCCAGACGTGATCAGCATCGCCCTGCGCGAGAAACGATTCGTAGTCGAGCGCGCCGATCGGTTCCCCCGCACCGTCGTACACCGGATCATCAACGTCGATGATCAACAGCTCGCGATCGACCGTTGCCAGCGCCGCTTTGATCGTCGGGGCGAACTCGCGATCGGTGATCAGGATCTTCGCTTCACCATGATTCAGCTGAAATCCGATCGACGCTGCATCGAGCCGCGTGTTCAGCGCATTTAGCACAGCGCCGGTCATCGGAATGCCGAAGTGCGCTTCGACCATCGCGGGTGTGTTCGGCAGCATCACCGCCACCGTGTCGCCGCGGCCGATGCCGCGTTGCGCGAGGGCAGACGCCAGGCGGCGGCAGCGAATGTACAACTCCGCCCAGGTCAGTCGTAACGCGTTGGGTCCACGCCCGTGAACGATTGCCGTCAACGACGGGAATACCGAAGCGGCGCGTTCGAGAAACGGCAGCGGTGACAGCGGCGCATAGTTGGCCGCGTTGCGCTCGAGCCCGCGGTCGAACAAGTTGGGCGTCATAGCCGCGCCAGCGCCCTAACGTGCGCGGCGGCACTTCGGCCCAGCGCACTCAGGTTGTATCCGCCTTCGAGCGAGCTGACGATGCGTCCGCCGGCGTGGCGCTCGGCAAGGTCCATCAACCGCTCCGTGATGTACGTGTAATCGGCTTCGACCAATCCCATCTGGCCGAGATCGTCCTCGCGATGTGCGTCGAAGCCGGCGGAGATGAAGATCATCTGCGGCTCGAACTCGTTGAGCCGCGGCAGCCACACTTCATCGACGACCTGCCTGGCGACGTCGCCCTTGGTTCCGGCCGGAAGCGGCACATTCACCATGTTTTTCGCAAGGTTGCTGGTGCCGCTATACGGATAAAACGGATGCTGGAAAAAGCTGGCCATCAGCACCTTTGCGTCGTCTGCAAAAATCTCCTCGGTTCCATTGCCATGATGCACGTCGAAATCGATGATCGCGACCCGCTCGAATTCGAGCGCGTCCAACGCATGGCGCGCGCCGACGGCGATGCTGTTGAGAATGCAGAACCCCATCGCGGCGGATCTGCGTGCATGGTGCCCTGGCGGACGCACCGCGCAAAACGCATTGGCGATCTCACCTTTGCTCACCCGATCGGCCGCGTCGACCACCGCGCCGGCCGCGCGCATGGCCGCGTTCAGCGAGTGCGAGTTCATCGACGTGTCGGGATCGAGCGGCCGGTAGCCCTTGCTCGGTACGCTAGACTGCAAACGTTCGACGTAATCAGCGCTATGCGCGCGCTGCAATGCTTGAGTCGATGCAAGCGGCGCATCGAAATGCAACAGATGCGGCGCGATGCCGGTCGAGATCAGATGATCCGAAATTGCGGCGAGCCGCTCGGGGCATTCCGGGTGCCACGATCCCATCTCGTGCTGCGAACAATCCCGATGTGTGAACAAACCCGTCTGCAGCATTCACTGTCTCCCAGGCCAACGGCAGCATGTTAGAGAAGTTTCGCGCGACCGCCACTCAGATCGGCCAGATCATCGTCGGCAAGACGCTGCAGATCCGCCAGAGCCTGACGTGCCTGCTGGCCGGCGGCCACTTGTTAATTGAGGACGCCCCGGGCGTCGGCAAGACCACGATGGCGCACGCGATTGCAATCTCCATGGGGCTGCCGTTCCGGCGCATCCAGTTCACCAGCGACTTGTTGCCGTCCGATGTGATCGGCGTATCGGTGTACGAGCGCAACAGCGGCCAGTTCGTGTTTCACCCAGGGCCGATTTTCACCGAAGTCCTGCTGGCCGACGAGATCAACCGGGCCAGCCCGAAGACGCAGAGTGCGCTGCTCGAAGCGATGGAAGAAAATCAGGTGTCCACCGACGGCTTGTCGCGGCCGCTGCCGCAACCGTTCTTCGTGATTGCGACACAGAATCCATTTCATCAGGTGGGTACGTTTCCACTGCCCGAATCACAGCTCGATCGTTTTCTGATGTGCATCAGCCTGGGTTATCCGGACCGCGCGGCGGAGCGTTCGCTGCTGGCCGGTGAAGCACGGCGCGACATGTTGAAGTCTCTCGACGCGACCGCGCGACCGGCCGATCTGCTGGCCGCGCAAGCCGAGGCCAAGAAGGTCTACGTGTCTGCCGCGCTGCTCGACTACGTGCAAGCGCTGATTGCGCATACCCGTGCTTCCGGAAAGTACGCCGAAGGCCTGAGCCCGCGCGGCGGCCTGGCGTTGCTCGCTGCGGCGCGCGCGTGGGCCTGGCTCGACGGTCGCGAGCACGTGATTCCTGAGGATGTGCAAAACATCATGCCGTGCGTGGCCGGCCACCGTCTGCACGCGACCAGCCGCGAGAGCGGTCGCGCACTGCACGGCAAGGAGCTGGTGTCACAGCTGATCGGTGCCGTTGCTGTGCCCTGATGAGCATTACTGCAAGTCCCATCGCCATTCGCATCGCCGACTGGATCACCGGCCGGCACGGGCCGGAAGCCGGCGATATCACGCTCGACCGCCGGCGTGTGTACATCCTGCCGACCGGGCCGGGCCTGGCGTTTGGTGTCGTCACGCTGATTCTGTTGGTGGGTTCGATCAACTACATGCTGCAGCTCGGCTATCTGCTGACGTTCCTGGTGGCGAGCATGGCGGTGGTCGGCATGCACCACACGCATTCGAACCTCGCGCAGATCGTGCTGCGCGGCGTGCAGGTCGAGCCCGTGTACGCGGGTGATGTCGCCGCGTTCGAAATCACGGTGACTAATCCCACGACGGTCGATCGCTTTGCGTTGCGCTTTTCGTTCGCACCGCCCTCGCAGCCGTTTCAGTTCTTGCGTCGAGCGTTCAGGCCATCTGTGCGCGATCACGAGCGCGCGATCGTTACGGTCGAGTTGCCCGCACGCGGTTTGCGAACCGTCTCGGTGCCATTGCCGGCCCCGATTCGCGGCCGCCTTCCCGCGCCGCGCATGACGATCGACACGCGCTTCCCGTTTGGGCTGTGGCGCGCGTGGTCGTACTTGACTCCGGCGCTCACTGCGATGGTGTATCCGGCGCCGGAGATGGATGCGCCACCGCTGCCGGTGACCGGCGCCGGCGTGGGAGACACGGTGGGCGTAGCTGCCAGCGGCGACGATTTTGCGGGCGTGCGCCCGTACCAGCCGGGCGATGCTCACAAGATGGTTGCGTGGAAACTTGCAGCGCGATCCGACGAACTCTCGGTCAAGCAGTTCGAGGCTCAGGGCGGCGGTGAACTGATGCTCGACTACGATGAACTGCCCGAAGTGTTGGGCATCGAGGGCCGGCTGTCGCGCTTGACGCGCTGGGTGCTCGATGCCGATGCTTCGCACACGCGCTACAGCGTCAAGCTGCCCGACGCGATGATCTTCATCGGCAGCGGCGCGGAGCATCGCGAGCACTGTTTGACCGCGCTCGCGGTTTGCATCGGCTAGTTGATTCGATGTCTGCCGTTGCTCCACTGCCCCCCACTTTTCGCGCCAGGCTCAGGCGGTTCTTTGCTCCGTCTGCGCTGCTGTTCGCGCCGCAGATGTCGAGCGCGGCGCGCGAGCGGCGTGACATGCTGGTGCTGCTCCTGGCGGTGACGTTCGTCGTGGTGCCGCACTTCGAGCATCTGATCTGGTGGGCCACGGCCGTATTGGTGTTGCTGCTGATCTGGCGGGCATTTCTGACGTTGACGCAACGCCCGATCCCGAGCCGCTTGTTGATGATGCCGTTGCTGCTAGCGGCCGGCGGTGCCGTGTTTCTGCAATACCGCACTGTCGTGGGCCAACAGGCCGGCGTCACGTTCCTGTTGCTGTTAATGGCGCTCAAGCTGCTCGAGATGCGTGCGCGGCGCGACATCTTCGTCGTGATTTTCCTGTCCTTCTTTATCTTGCTGACGCAGTTTCTGAACGGCCAGGAAATCCACGTCGCCGCGATGGCGCTGCTGGCGGTTGTTGCGCTGTTCTTCGTGTTGATCAGCGTGAACCTGGATGAGACCGATCTGGCGGCCGGGCGCAAGTTCAAGATGGTGGGAATGACGTTGCTCAAAGCGATCCCGCTGACCGTGGCGCTGTTCGTCTTGTTCCCGCGCATTTCGGGGCCGCTGTGGGGCACTCCGGGCGATTCGGCCACCGGCAACACCGGCTTGTCGAACTCGATGTCGCCGGGCTCGATCAGCCGTCTGCTCGAATCGCCCGCCATCGCATTTCGCGCGAGGTTCGATAGCGCGACGCCGAGCAATGACAAGCTCTACTGGCGCGGGCCGGTGTTCGGCACATTCAATGGCCGCATGTGGGCCCCGCTGCAGCAGCAGCGGCCGAGCGATGCGCTGAACCCGTCGGTTCAGGGCGATGCGCGCTCGATGGTTTCATACACGGTGACTCTGGAGCCGCACAACCGCGACTGGTTATTCGCACTCGACGCGCCGGCGATGCCGCCGGTGACCGGCGAATTTCGCACGCGCATTACGCCCGAGCTGCAGGTGCTGGCCAGCGACCTGGTGCGGCAGCGTCTGCGCTACGACATGCGTTCGTTCACCAGCTATCGCTTCAATGCCGGCGCCAGCGAAGCCGAGCGGCGCAGCTGGCTCGACTTACCGCCCACATACAACCCGCGCACGTTGCAACTGGCCGAAGAAATTCGCAGCCGTTCGGGCAACGACGCCGAGCTGGTACGTGCCACGCTCGATCATCTACGCCGCGGCGGTTACCAATACACGCTGTCGCCGCCGCGCCTGGGGCGCAACTCGATCGACGAGTTTTTGTTCGATACACGCCAGGGATATTGCGAACACTATGCTTCGGCGTTCGCTTTCATGATGCGTGCGCTCGATATACCGGCGCGCGTGGTCACCGGGTACCAGGGGGGCGAGCTCAATCCGGTCGACGGCTTCGTGACGGTGCGGCAATCCGATGCACATGCGTGGTCGGAAGTCTGGCTGCGGGGGCGCGGCTGGGTGCGCGTCGATCCCACTGCCATCGTCGCGCCGATGCGCATCGACCAGGGCGCGAGTGAAATCGCGCGCCAGTCCGGCATCTCATTGCCGGGTGGAGTGGGCGGGTTCAGTTGGCTGCGCTCGGTGCGCTTCAACTGGGAGGCAGTGCAGAATTCGTGGAACCAGTGGGTGCTTTCCTATTCTCAGGAGCGGCAACGCGACTTCCTCGGGTTGCTCGGCATGACTCCGAACTGGGAGAGCCTCGCGTTGATACTCGCCGTGGTGATGACGATCGTGCTCGCTGCGATGGCCGCGCTCTCGCTGCGCTCGCGCACCGAGCGCGACCCGCTCGGAGACGCATTTCGCCTTCTGCGCGATCGCCTTGATCGTGCCGGCGTTGTCACGGCCGAACACCTGGGACCGCGCGAACTGTATGCGCGCAGCAAACGCACGCTGGTGCCCGACGATGCAAAACGCGCCCGCAAGTTGTTGTCGCGCATCGAGCGCATGCGCTACTCGCGCGGCTCCGAAGGCGTGGCGCGCGCCGACGTCCGGGCCCTGCGGCGCGCGATACGCGAATTCC
>JBGSWX010000548.1:0-4342 GCA_041751695.1 Burkholderiaceae bacterium
TCGCAGTTCATCAATGGCGCGATCATTGCGGCCGACGACGGAATGTCGGTCGCGTGAAAGAGTTCGTCGTCGAGGTGCCGCTGCGATGGGGCGACATGGATGCCATGTCGCACTTGAACAACTTGATGTATTTCCGGTTGATGGAAGAAGCGCGCATTCAATGGTTTGCGCACTTCGGTTTTCCGACCCTGCCGGTCGGCGAAGCGCCGATCCTTGCGCACGCGGGGTGCGATTTCCTGAAGGCGATGACCTATCCAGGCACAGCGATCGTCACGCAGATCGTGACGCGCGTGGGACGTTCGAGCGTCGAGATGTCGCTGAAGATCGAAAAGAAGGATGAACCCGGTGTCGTGTATGCCACCGGGCGCACGGTGATCGTCTGGTACGACTACTCAGTCGGCAAGTCCGCGCCGTGGCCGGAAACGGTGCGGGCAGCGATCACCTAAAATCCGCCCCGAAGAAAAATGCGCGGAGAAAATCGATGAACAAGGTGTATCCCTCGGCCACGGCGGCGTTGGCTGATGTGGTCAAAGACGGGCAGATCGTCGCGGTGGGCGGCTTCGGCCTGTGCGGCATTCCCGAGGCGCTGATCGTCGCTTTGCGCGACAGCGGCGCTAAGAAGCTCACGTGCGTCAGCAACAATGCGGGTGTCGACGGCGGCGGGCTGGGTCTGCTGTTGACGACACGGCAAATCGGCAAAATGATTTCGTCGTACGTTGGCGAGAACAAGGAGTTCGAGCGGCAATATCTGGCCGGCGAACTCGAACTCGAATTCACGCCGCAAGGCACGCTGGCCGAGCGCATGCGCGCTGGTGGCGCTGGCATCCCTGCGTTCTATGCACGTACCGGTTTCGGCACCATCGTTGCCGAGGGCAAGCCGACGCAGAAATTCGATGGCGTATGGGGCGACAAGGAATACGTGATGGAGCGTTCGATTCGCGCCGATCTATCGTTGGTCAAAGCGTGGAAGGCCGACAAGCAGGGCAACCTCGTCTATCGCAAGACCGCGCGCAACTTCAACCCGGTCGTCGCGATGTGCGGCAAGATCACCGTGGCCGAAGTCGAAGAAATCGTCGAAAACGGCGCGCTTGATCCGGACAACGTGCACACGCCCGGCATCTTCGTGCAGCGACTCGTGCTGAATGCGAAGCCGGAAAAGCGTATCGAAAATCGCACTGTGAGGAAGAACTGAGATGCCGTGGACTCGCGAACAAATGGCCGCGCGCGCGGCGCAGGAATTAAAGGACGGCTTCTACGTGAACCTCGGTATCGGCCTGCCGACGCTGGTGGCGAACTACATCCCTGCAGGAATGGATGTGATGCTGCAGTCGGAAAACGGATTACTCGGCATCGGTCCGTTTCCGCTGGAAAAAGAAATCGATCCCGATCTGATCAACGCCGGCAAGCAGCTGGTGACCGCGCTGCCGGGCTCGAGTTATTTCTCCAGCGCTGATTCATTCGCGATGATTCGCGGCGGCCACATCAACCTGGCAATACTGGGTGCGATGCAGGTGAGCGAAAAGGGCGATCTCGCTAACTGGATGATCCCCGGCAAGCTGGTCAAGGGGATGGGAGGCGCGATGGACCTCGTCGGCGGCGTAGAGCGGGTAGTCGTGCTGATGGAGCACAGCGCGAAGAGCGGCGAGCACAAGGTTCTGCAGCAGTGCACGCTGCCCCTGACCGGCAAGGCGGTGGTCAATCGCATCATCACCGAGCTCGGCGTGTTCGATGTGACCAAAGAAGGGTTGCAGGCAACCGAGCTCGCGCCGGGTGTGTCGCAAGAAGAAGTTCGCACGAAGACCGGCTGCCCGGTCAAGTTCGCGACGGCGACGGTCGCCGCTTAGCCTCGCAATCTGCACGGCGTAACGTGAGCGCTGTGCATCATCACCCTCACGACGAGCTCAGCGCGCACCATCGCGGCGACAGCAGCTACACGCATCGTGCGCGCGCCGCCGGCGGACGCACGCTGACCATTGCGGTCGTACTGACGCTGGGATTCGCCTTCGTCGAGTTGGTCGCGGGCCTGTGGTCGGGTTCGCTCGCGCTGCTGGCCGACGCCGGCCATATGGCGACCGACTCGGCGTCGCTGCTGTTCGCGCTGATCGCCAACATCATCGCGCGGCGTCCGGTTTCCGAGCGGCATTCGTTTGGATTGGCGCGAGTCGAAGTTATCGCCGCGTTTGTGAATGCGCTGTTCATGGTGGCGGTGGTGTTATGGATCGCGATCGAGGCCTTCAACCGGATCAACGCGCCGGTGCCGGTGCAAGGACTGACGGTCATCGGCGTCGGCAGCGTCGGGCTGCTGGTCAATATTCTGGTCGCGTGGACGCTCTCGCGCGAGCGCGACAACGTCAACATACGCGCCGCGTTCATCCACGTGCTCGGCGACTTGCTCGGCTCGGTCGCGGCCATCATGGCCGGCGTCATCATCTATTTCGGCGGTCCGTTGATCGCCGACCCGGTGTTGTCATTACTGGTGGCCGCGCTGATCGTGCGCTCGACCTATGGCGTGCTGAAGGAGACGACGTTCGTGCTGCTCGACAGCGTGCCGGCCGGCGTCGATTACGGCGCGGTGGGCGCGGCGCTGGCGAAGCTGCCTGGCATTGTCTCGATTCACGATCTTCACGTCTGGGCGATGGTGCCGGGAAGAGCGGCATTGTCCGCGCACGTGCTGGTCGACGACATCGAGCGCTGGCCGGTGATCCTGCACCAAGCACGGCATGTGCTGAACCGGGACTTCAAGATCGACCACATCACGCTGCAACCGGAATGGCTGCGGCGCGAGCCGGGAGTGATCGGCATCCGCAAAGCCGAATAGCTTTGCGGTGCCGGTCAGCGCTTGACATTGCCCGGGTATATTGGTACGTTTCACGTACCATTTCGTACGTACCTTTTCTATAGGCAAATCATGCCGGCTTTGCCGCAGCGAGAAATTCCGCGCGCCGAAACAATCGACTTCGGCAGCCGCGACGCACGTAGCCGCTTGGCTGCGATGGTCACCAAGCTGCTCGATCACTGGAGCCTGACCGCCGTCGAACAGTCGGCGCTGCTGGGGCTTTCCACTACCAGCCGCAGCACACTTGCGCGTTACCGCGAAGGCGAGCCGCTGGCCGACAGCCGCGATCTGCTCGACCGTGCGGGCCATTTGCTCGGCATTCACAAGTCGCTGCGAATTCTGTTTCCCTACGACCGCGACCTTGCATACGGCTGGATGGCGCAGTTCAATCGGCGTCTCGGAGCGCGCCCGGTGGATCTCATTGCCGAGCGGGGATTCGAAGGCCTGCTCGCGGTGCGCCGGTATCTCGATTTTCAGCGTGGCTAGTGACCTGCTGTCGGCCAACGCCGAGTTTCATGGCGATCTGATCCGAAACATCCCGGGCATCCGTCGCTCGCAGAACCTGTTCGACGACTTAGCCGCGGGTCCTGCCGATTGGGCGGTCGCGGTGGCGGCGGAGGAGAGCGGCCGCATCCCGACCGCCGCGGCGTTGGCAACGCGCCCGTTCGATTACGGCAGCGTCATCAGCTACAGCTTCGACGCCTCGCATTGGCAATCGACGCGCTTTTCGGACGGTACGCGCTACGGCGTCTGGTATGGCGCGCTCGAAATCGAAACAACGGTGTACGAGACCGCGCATCACTGGCGCCGCTTCCTGCTCGACAGCTACGGTGAGCTCGATCGCGTCATCGTCACCGATCGCCGCGTGTGTGACGTTCGATGCGACGCGCTGTTAATCGATCTGCGCGGCAAGCACGCCGAGTTTCCTGATCTGATCCGCCGCGACAGCTACACGTTTACGCACCAGGTCGGCCGCATCGTGCACGAGCAGGATCTGAGTGGTTTGCTGGTGAAATCGGCGCGCTGCGAAGGTATCAACGCCGCCATTTTTCGCCCCGAGCGGCTGTCGAACGTGCGGGAGAAAATGTTCGTCACGTACAAGACCAACGTAGTCCGCGATACTTTTGCCGCCGAGCGAACGCGCGGCCGCACTTGGCTTTCGTTTGCACCGAGGAACCTCGAGTAATCAGCTAGTAAGCGAAGCGCCGATTGTGGTCTCTCACTTCGGGCGGCAACTCAGCTTCATCCCAGTAGCCGATCAGAATGCCTTTGCGCTCGGAGCCTCCGCGGCGCGCCTCGATTTGCGCGTCCGAGATAGTCGTGCGTTGCGACTGTCGCCGCGCCCAGCGGTTCAGCGCTGCGAACAGTCGGCTTCGCTGCGATTCGAGGTCAGGATCGGCGCCGCGGTCGACGAGCTCACGCGGATCGGAAAGCAGGTCGAACAGCATCGGTGCGAAGCCCTCGGTGAAGACGAACTTGTAGCGGCCATCGAAGACCATGAATATA
>JBGSWX010000549.1:0-1755 GCA_041751695.1 Burkholderiaceae bacterium
AGTCCTGCGCCTGCCCCCGCCGCCGCGATCCCGCCCACTCCCGTTCAGGCGGGCCGCTTCCTTGTGCAGACGACGATGGGATCGAGCAAGGCCGACATCAATCGCGTGGTGTCGCTGGGCATTGACGGCTGGCTGACCGAACAGTTCAACATGCCGCGAACCACGACGCACTGGGACTGGATGGTCGCGGCAGGCCATGCGACGCAGGCTAACATCAACTCTGGACAAGGATATGACGCCAGCGTCTGGCGGCAACTGATCTCCGGACAGGACCAGCTGCGTCAACGCGTCGGTATGGCACTGCTCGATTTCCTAGTCACCGGGATGGACGGCATTCCCGGCAACTGGAAGCAGTTTAGCGCCGCAGCGCATCTCGATATCATCATGGACAACGCGTTCGGCAACTACCGCACGCTGATCGAGAAGATTTCGACCAGCGTGCCGATGGCGCTTTACCTGACGTTCATGGGCAACCGCAAAGCCAATCCGGCTACCGGTACGGCTCCCGACGAGAATTACGCACGCGAGCTGATGCAGCTCTTCACGCTCGGGTTGAATCAGCTCAATTCCGACGGAACCGTCAAGATGTCGGGCGGCAAGCCGCTCGAAACCTACACGCAGGACGATGTGAGCGGCCTTGCGCGAGTGTTCACCGGCTTCGACTATGATTCGACCGACGATACTACGCCCGATCGCCGGCGCCGGCCGCTGATTCAAAACGCATCACGGCACGAAACCGGCGTAAAAACGTTCCTCGGCACGACGATACCCGCCGGGACCGACGGATTCGCCAGCTTGCGCGCCGCGCTCGACACGATTTTTGCGCACCCCAACGTGCCTCCGTTCGTCTCACGGCAGCTCATCCAGCGCCTCGTCACGAGCAATCCCTCGCCCGCCTATATTTCGCGCATCGCCGCGGTGTTTGCCAACAATGGGTCGGGCGTTCGCGGCGATCTGCGCGCGGTGGTGCGGGCGATCCTGCTCGATACTGAAGCACGCAGCGAAGTCGCGGCGACCGGCACGAGCTATGGCAAACTGCGTGAGCCCGTGATGCGCCTGACGAACTGGGCGCGCGCGTTCGGCGTGACCTCACCATCCGACGCTTGGGCGATCGGCAATACAAGCAGCAGCTTCAACCGGCTAGCGCAGAGTCCCGGGCACAGCCCCAGCGTGTTCAACTTCTTCCGCCCCGGCTATACGCCGCCAAACACCGCGATTGCGCAGCAGAGCCTGGTCGCGCCCGAATTCCAGATCACCAGCGAACTGAGCGTCATTGCCTATCTGAACTATATGCAGGGCCTGATTTCCGCCGGCACCGGCGATGTCCGCGCCAACTATACCGACATGCTCGCGCTTGCCGACAACGCGCAGGGACTGGTCGATGAGGTCAACATGCTGGTCGCCGGTGGCCAAGTGAGCGCCGCGACGCTGGCGACGATCCGCTCCGCGGTCGAAAGCATCGCGACCGCCTCGGTCAACGGGCCGGTCAACCGCGTCTACACGGCGATCCTGCTTGTCATGGCGTCGCCCGAATATCTCACGCAGAAATAGAAGGAACGCACCCGTGTCCATGGACCAATCGCGCCGTGCGTTCCTGAAACGCTCAGCCGTGCTCGGCATCGCAGGGGCGGCAACGCCGTTCGTCGTCAATCTCGCTGCGATCGGCGAGGCGGCCGCGGCCGTTTCATCCGACTACAAGGCGCTGGTGTGCATCTTTCTTTACGGCGGCAACGACTACGCCAACACCGTAACGCC
>JBGSWX010000550.1:0-1679 GCA_041751695.1 Burkholderiaceae bacterium
ACCGACGTGGCGTACGACCAGACGCTGATCCGCGCGCCGTTTACCGGAATGGTGTTGACCAAGAGCGCTAACGTCGGCGACATCGTGACGCCGTTTTCATCGGCATCGGGCACCACCGGAGCGGTGGTCACGATGGCCGACATGGAAACGCTCGAGGTCGAAGCCGATGTGTCGGAGGCGTCGATTGCCAAGATCAAGGTGGGCCAGTCAGCCGAGATTCAACTCGACGCGTTCCCCGATGTGCGGCTGTTAGGCGAAGTCAGCCGCGTCGTGCCGACGGTCGATCGTAGCAAGGCGACCTTGCTGGTCAAGGTGAAGTTCGTCGAGCGTGACGCGCGCGTATTGCCCGACATGAGCGCCAAGACGGCGTTTCTGTCGCGCGCACTGAAGTCCGACGAACGCACGCCGGTGGCCGCGCTGCGCGCCGACGCGATCGTGAAGCGCGACGGCAAGGACGTGGCGTTCGTAGTCGGTAAGGACGATCAGGTCAAGCTCACGGCCGTGAACGTGGGCGCCAAGGTCGGCGATCTGGTGCGCGTTGACTTGGCACCGGGAACCCGAGTCGTGATCGCGCCAAGCGAGCGGCTGGCCGACGGTGCCACCGTCGCTGCAGCGAAGAAATAACGATGGTGCCCCCGCATGAGCCGCCGCACGAGCGCCGTGCGCTGGTCGAGATCGAGCATCTTTCGAAGGGCTATGTGCGCGGTGGCCAGCCGGTGCCGGTGTTAACCGACATCAACCTGACGATTCGCGATGGCGACTTCGTCGCGCTCATGGGGCCTTCGGGGTCGGGCAAGAGCACGCTGCTGAACCTGGTGGCGGGCATCGACAAGCCCGATGCCGGGCGGCTGCAGATCGCCGGCGACGACATCACACAATTCAACGACACCGAGCTGGCCGACTGGCGCGCGCGCACCGTCGGTTTCGTATTTCAGTTCTATAACCTGATGCCGGTGCTGACCGCGTTCGAGAATGTGGAGCTGCCGCTGCAGCTGACCGCGCTGTCGCGCGCCGAGCGGCGCGAGCGGGTCGAGCTGCTGCTCGACATGGTCGGCTTGACCGATCGCGTCAAGCATTACCCGAACGAATTGTCGGGCGGGCAGCAGCAGAGAGTCGCGATCGCGCGCGCACTGGTGTCCGACCCGCTGCTGGTGATCGCCGACGAGCCGACCGGCGACCTCGACCGGCAATCGGCCGCCGACATTCTGAAGCTGCTCGATCGGCTCAACCTCGAGCTCGGCAAGACGATCGTGATGGTGACGCACGATCCGCGCGCCGCCGAGGCCGCTCATCATCTGATTTATCTCGACAAGGGGCAGTTGACCGACACGGCTCCCAGTCATTAAGAAGCGACTGATGTTCTTTCTCAACTTCGTTTTCCGCAATGTCTTCCGCGCCAAGCTGCGCTCGACGCTGACAATCGTCGGACTGATCATTGCGATCCTCGCGTTCGGACTGCTGCAGACGGTCGTGCGCGCGTGGTACGCCGGCGCCGACGCCGCATCGGCCACGCGGCTGATCACGCGCAACGCGATCTCGCTGACGTTCTCGATGCCGGTGTACTACCGCGACAAGATTCGTTCGGTGCCCGGCGTCACTGCGGTATCGGTGTCCAACTGGTTCGGCGGCGTCTACAAGGAACCGAAGAATTTCTTCGCACAGTTCGCGGTCGATGCGCC
>JBGSWX010000551.1:0-2960 GCA_041751695.1 Burkholderiaceae bacterium
GCTTCGCCCGCAGCCACGCGCAGTTGCCATTCGACCAGATCGTGCCCGGTAATCATTTCGGTGACCGGATGCTCGACCTGCAGGCGCGTGTTCATCTCCATGAAGAAAAACTCGCCACGTCCTGCTGCTGCGAATTCGTCGGCGATGAACTCGACAGTGCCCGCGCCTTCGTAGCCGACCGCTTTCGCAGCGGCTACCGCGGCGTCGCCCATCGCGCGCCGGCGCTCTGCTGTCATACCGGGCGCCGGTGCTTCCTCGATGATTTTCTGATGTCGCCGCTGCACCGAGCAGTCGCGCTCGAACAGGCTGAGCGCGTTGCCGTGGCGGTCGGCGAACACCTGAATCTCGATATGACGCGGCCGCTCGATGTATTTTTCGATCAACACGTGATCGTCGTTGAACGACGCTTTCGCTTCACGCTGGCACGAAGCGAGTGCCGCGACGAACTCGCCCGGTTTCGTCACGACGCGCATGCCTTTGCCGCCGCCGCCCGCGCTGGCCTTGATCAGCAGCGGATAGCCGACTTTCTTCGCTTGCGCGAGCAAAAACTCAGGCTCCTGCCGGTCGCCGTGATAGCCGGGCACCAGTGGAACCTTGGCGCGCTCCATCAACTTCTTCGCTTCGCTCTTGCTGCCCATCGCGCGAATTGCCCCGGGCGGCGGACCGATGAACGTGACACCGGCGTCCGCGAGCGCCCGCGCAAACGATTCGTTCTCTGACAGAAAACCGTAGCCAGGATGCACCGCATCGGCGCTCGTGGCGCGCACCGCATCGACGATCAGATCGCTGCGCAGGTAACTATCGCGCGCGGGCGCGGGCCCGAGTCTGACTGCTTCGTCGGCCATCGCGACGTGGCGGCTGCTCGCGTCGGCATCCGAAAACACCGCGACCGTGCGAATCCCCATCCGCCGCGCGGTGGTCATCACACGGCACGCAATCTCGCCGCGGTTAGCGATCAGGATTTTGCTGAACATGAGATTGAGACGCGTTGCCGAAGAAAGCGCGCAGTACGCGCGCGACGAAGCGGAACAGTTTGGGCAACAGCCAGATCGCGAGGATCACCAGCACGATGACGATGCCGAGCGCGATCAGCGGATAGCTGAGCACGAGCCACATCAGCCCGGCAACGCCGACATCCTCAGCGACCGACAAGCCGATGTTGGAAAACGGCTCGGGCGATGTATTCGCCGCCGCGCGTGTACCGGCCTTGGTGAAGTGACTCGTCGCCGCGAGCGAGCCGCCGACGATTGCGGCAACCGTGGTCCACGCGGCGCTGTCCATGCCGCCGAACACGCCCGCGGCCAATGCGGCGCCGGCGGGGATGCGGATGAATGTCTGAATCGAATCCCAGACGGTGTCGACGCCGGGAATTTTGTCGGCGAAGAACTCGAACACAAACATCACGCCCGACGCAGCGAGCACCCACGGGTGCTGCAGGATGGCGAGTCCGCCGGGCAGTTCGACCCATTCCGCATAGCCGACCAGGCCCGCGATCAGCAGCACCGCGTACAAGCGGATGCCGCTTGCGAAGCCGAGCACGGTCGCAAGCGCGATTAATTGCGGAATATCAAACGTGCTCATCTATTCATCATTGGCCGCAGCCATCGCTTCGTAGTCGACCACCCAGCGCGGCTTGCGCTTGTCCAGAAACGAGCGCACGCCCTCGCGCCCGTCTTCGCTCACACGAATGTCCGCGATGCGGCGTGCGGTATCGGCAACCAGGCTGTCGTCGATCGGGCGCGCCGTCAGGTCGCGCACCAAACGCTTGGCTTCGGCGACCGCGCTTTGGCTCGTCAGCATCAACGCGCCGAGAATCTCGTTGACCTTGGTGTCGAGCTCGTCGTCCGGAGCGAGCTCGTGCACCAGCCCCATGCGATACGCATCGCCGGCGTCGAACTTTTCCGCGGTGACGAAGTAACGGCGGGCCGCATTCGGATGAATCGCCCGCATCACGTACGGCCCGATCGTCGCCGGAATCAGCCCGAGCTTGGTTTCTGAGAGGCAGAACGAGGCGCTGATCGATGCGACCGCGATATCGCACGCGGCCACTAGGCCCACGCCGCCGGCGTACGTGTCGCCGTGTACGCGCGCGATCACCGGCTTCGGGCATTCGTAAATCGTGCGCAGCATGGTCGCGAGCTTCATCGCGTCAGCGCGGTTTTCTTCATGCGAGTAATCCGCCATGCGCCGCATCCAGTCGAGATCGGCGCCGGCGCAGAACGCCGGCCCCTTGGCGGCGAGCACGATGGCGCGCACCTGATTATCGCGGCCGAACTCGTTGAACGCCTGCGTCAGCTCGGCGATCGACACTTCGTTGAACGCATTGCGCACGGCCTCGCGCGCGAGCCAGATAACGGCGACCCGATGATTGACGCTGACTTCCAGGGTTTTGAAATTCATTTCTTTTGCAGATGTTGAGCGAGGAATCGATCGAGTTCAGCCAATGACGCTGCACGAGCTGCCGGGTTGCCGCCGACGTGTACGCCGCGTTTGTCGGGGCCCGCAGGGATATCGGCTCGAAAGCGAACCCCCGAACGGCCGTCGAAACCGTGGTAGCTGTCAGCGTATGAGAGCACGGTTACTGCGCCCGGCGTGTCGGCCTGAAAGCGCTCGCCCAGTTCCTTGCACGGCGCTGCCGGTGTCCAGTCGTCAGCATCGCCGAGCAGCATCAGTAACGGAGCAGCCGTTTGCACCAGTGCGCGCTTCTTCCAGACAGAACACGCCGGGTAATACGCCACGATGGCAGCGGGCGCTTGGGACGGCCAGCGTGAGCGGTCGAGCACTTCGAGCGCGGTCATCGCGCCGTGCGACCAGCCGACCACGGCGATGCGCTGCGGATCGACATCGCTGCGGGCGGCGAGCCACGCAGCGGTTCGCAGCACGTCATCGCGGCGATGAGCAACCTTGATCGTGCGTTGCGCAGCGGGCTGCGTGCAAATCGCCTCCTGGCCGCGTGAGCC
>JBGSWX010000552.1:0-3201 GCA_041751695.1 Burkholderiaceae bacterium
GTGCGGCGCGCAGCGCAAGCTGTTGCGCGAGCAATTCGTCGAACATCAAGCGGCGCCACGCGCGATCGGTGCGCTGCTCGAACGCGGCTGCATCGGCGTCAGGCGGCGGGCGATGCAGCCGTTCGATTGAATCCTTCAGTCCCGCCAGCTGATGCTGCGCGACGATGGCGGCGGGTAGTGATTCCTCGATATCGACATCGCGCAGCGCGCGATCGATTCGCTTGCGCAGCCACGATTGCGGTACGCCCTCAGGCGACGGATAAACCGGCGTCAGCGAGCGGGGCAGGACGGCAGCGCTATCGCTCGCGCGCACGCGCGGGTGAATCATTTCATCGCCCGCTAATCCGCCGCGGACCATGCCGAAGATGCGCAGCCGGCGGCCCAGCGCCATCTGCTTCGTCTGCGACGAATAGAAGTTGAGAAAGCGCAGCACCAGTGAGCCGGTGTCGTCGCGCACGGTGACGCGCAACTGCCGCCTACCGCGATACACGACATCGGCGGCGATCACTTCGGCTTCCACCTGCGCTTCGTTGCCCGCAATCAACTGCGCAATCGGCGTAATGCGCGTTTCGTCCTCGTAGCGCAGCGGCAGGTGCAATACGAAATCCCAGTCGGATTTAAGTCCCGCGCGCGCGAGTCGGGCTGCGATCGTGTTGCTCGGTGCAGCGCTCGCTTCTTCGGTGCGGACTTTGCGTGCCAAGTGCTACAAAACCAGGATCGCGTCGACCTCGAACTGCGCGCCGCGCGGCAAGCTCGCCACGCCAACCGTTGAACGCGCCGGATAAGGCTTGGGCACCATCTCACCCATGATCGAGTTGGCCTTCGAAAACTGCGCAAGGTCGGTCAGGAACAATGTGAACTTCACCGCGTTGGCGAGCGATCCGCCGCTGGCTTTGGCCACCGCCGCAAGATTCTTCAAAGCCTGACGCACCTGTGCCTCGAAGTCCTGGCTCAGCTCTCCGCTGGCCGGGTCGAGGCCGATCTGCCCCGACGTGAACACAACGAGGCCGGTTTTCACCGCTTGTGAGTAGGGCCCGATGGCAGACGGCGCGTCTGTAGTGGAAACGATTTCCTTGTTCATGCTAGATCCCCAAGGCGAACTGCGAAGGAGCGACAGTCTGCCACTACGCCGGCACGAAGCGTGCGTGCGGACGCCGCAGCAGCCAGATCACGATCGAAAGATTGAGCAGGTTCCACAGCAGCCCGTTGATGAAGGCAGCGCGATACGAGCCGGTCAGATCGAACACCGCGCCCGACATCCAGCCGCCGAGCGCCATGCCGAACAGTGTGGCCATCACAGCCAGGCCTACGCGCGCACCCGCTTCCTTCGGCGCAAAGTATTCGCGCACGATGATCGCGTAACTCGGCACGATGCCGCCCTGGAACAAACCGAACAGCGCAGAGACGACGAACAGCGAAGTCAACCCATCGAACGGGATGTAGAGCAGCAACGCCAGCCCCTGCAGCGCCGAGCCGAGCAGCAACGTGCGCAGGCCGCCGATGCGATCGGCGATAAACCCGGACGCGAGCCGGCTGACGATGCCGAAGGCGAGCATCATCGACAGCATCTGCGCTCCCACTGCGGGGCCGTAACCGAGATCGGCGCAGTACGCGACGATATGCACCTGCGGCATCGACATCGCGACACAGCACGCGACGCCGGCAATCATCAATAACGTCTGCAACGCGAACGGCGAGATGCCGAGCGACATCGGCGCGCGCAAGGGTGCCGTTGCGACGCTCTCGGCCGCAATGTGCGGAGACGGGCGCCGCATCGCGAAAGTCAATGGCAGCATCGTCACCAGGCAGATTGCGCCGATGTAAAGATGCGCCGAGCGCCAGCCGACTGTTTCGATCAGGTACTGCACGAGCGGTGGCCACAGCGCGCCCGCCAGATAGTTGCCCGATGCAACGATCGCCACAGCAAGACCGCGCCGGCGCACGAACCAGTGCGAAATGTCGGCCAGCAACGGGCCGAAGCTCGCCGAGCTGCCGAGCATGCCGATCAGCACGCCCTGGATGATCGCGTACATCATCAGGCTCGACGACATGCTGGCGATGACGTAACCGAGCGCCAGTGCGCACGTGGCGCCCACCAGGGGCAGGCGCACTCCGTAGCGATCCGACAGGCGCCCCATCATGATGCCGCCGACGCCGAAGCCGAGCATCGTCAGCGTGTACGGAAACGAAGCGGCCGCGCGCGTGACGCCGAACTCCGCCTGTATTGTCGGCAACGCCACCACGACCGACCACATGCCGACGCCACCGAGCGTGCTCAGGGCGAGCGCGGCGGCGAGCCGCAGCCACGCGGCGCGCGAGTCGATAAGATCGGTTGAGTTGGCCATCAGAAAGAAGGTAGCGGTATGAGTGCGTTACGAATCGGGCGGTGTTTGGTCTTCTTGATTTGCATCGCGTGGGCATCCACCGGCGCGACGCAAACAGTCACGGACCGCTACCGCAGTGTGCCGGCAAATGCGGATGGTATCGGCAAGACGTATATGGGCCGGCAGATCGCCCATGTAATGGGCTGGCAAGGCGCAGGCTGGCTCGAACGCGAAGAGCGTGAGCGCGAAGAACGCAGCGATTTGCTGATGCGCATTTTGGCGTTCAAGCCGGGAACCGTGGTGGCCGACGTCGGTGCGGGTACCGGGTATTACTCACGCCGCATTGCCGATGCGATCGGGCCGACCGGAAAAGTCTACGCAGTCGATGTTCAACCCGAGATGGTGAAGCTGCTGCAGTCGGTTTCTAACCAGCGTGCATACGGCCACATCGTGCCGGTGCTCGGCGGTGTGGATGACGTCAAGCTGCCCGCGGCGTCGGTCGACGTTGCGATCATGGTCGACGTTTATCACGAGCTCGCGTTTCCGTACGAAGTGCTGGCGAGCCTCGCGCGTGCGGTCAAGCCGGGCGGCCAAGTCGTATTCGTCGAGTACCGTGCAGAAGACCCGCGCGTTCCGATCAAGCCGTTGCACAAGATGAGCGAGGCGCAGATCCGGCGCGAAGTTGAATTGCATCCGCTCGTGTGGGAACGCACGGCGAACGAGCTGCCCTGGCAGCACGTCGTTATATTCAAGCGGAAGTAACCTGCTGCCCCCGCCGCCGCGCAGCGCGCTCGCTGTCCTCGGCCGTGACAGGTTAGTTGAGCCTCATCGCGTAAACCGGCGTATCGATATGGCGAACCAGTATCGCCACGTCGGT
>JBGSWX010000553.1:0-1637 GCA_041751695.1 Burkholderiaceae bacterium
CGCAAGCGCAATTCGAGAATGTCGTCGGCCTGGCGCTCGGACAGCTTGAATGCCTTGATCAAATCCGGCTTCGGCTCGTCGGAATTGCGAATCAGCTTGACCACCTTGTCGATCGACAGCAACACCAGTTGCCGGCCTTCGAGAATGTGAATCCGATCGTCGACTTTTTGCAGCCGATGCGCAGAGCGGCGGCGCACTGTGGAGATTCGAAATTCGATCCACTCGAGCAGGATCTCGGTCACCGGCTTGCAGCGTGGGCGGCCATCGCCGCCGATCATCACCAGATTGATCGGCGTGTTGCTTTCCATGCTCGTATGCGCCAGCAGCGCTCGCATAAATTCGTCGCGCTCGATCTTCGACGTGCGCGGCTCGAACACCAGGCGCACCGCGGCGTCCTTGCCCGACTCGTCGCGCACCGTGTCGAGCACTGAAAGCACCAGTTGCTTCATCTGTTGCTGCTCGGTGCTCAGTGCTTTCTTGCCCGCGCGAATCTTCGGATTGGTCAGCTCCTCGATTTCTTCGAGCACGCGCTGCGTCGACGCGCCCGGCGGCAGCTCGGTGGCAACTAGTTGCCACTGGCCGCGCGCCAACTCTTCGAACTCGAACCGCGCGCGCACTTTCACGCTGCCGCGACCGCTCGCATACACGTCCCGAATATCGTCGCGCGACGAGATGATCTGGCCGCCGCCGGGAAAATCCGGCCCAGGCATTTCGCGCAGCACTTCCTCGAGCTTCGCCTTCGGATTTTTCAGCAGCAGCAGCGTTGCCTCAGCCACTTCGCGCAGATGGTGCGATGGAATCTCGGTGGCCATGCCCACCGCAATGCCCGACGCGCCGTTCAACAACACGAAGGGAAGCCGAGCCGGCAACAGCCGCGGCTCCTGCGTCGAGCCGTCGTAGTTCGGCATGAAATCAACCGTGCCTTCGTCGATCTCGTCGAGCAGCAGCCGCGCGATCGGCGTCAGGCGCGCTTCGGTGTAGCGCATCGCCGCCGCGCCGTCGCCGTCGCGGCTGCCGAAGTTGCCCTGGCCGTCGACCAGCGGATAGCGCAACGAAAAGTCCTGCGCCATTCTCACCATCGCGTCATACGCGGCCTGATCGCTGTGCGGGTGATAGCGGCCGAGCACATCGCCCACCACGCGTGCCGACTTCACCGGACGTGAACCCGACGCCAGTCCCATCGCGTTCATCGCGTACAGAATCCGGCGCTGCACCGGCTTCTGCCCGTCCGCGCCATCCGGCAGCGCGCGGCCCTTGACGACCGAGATCGCGTAGTCGAGATAAGCCTGCTGCGCAAAACGCGCCAGCGTCAGCGAATCGTCGCCGTCGCCACCATCGCTGGAAGCAGGGAAGAGAGTTTGTTGTTCGGGCATCAAGGACGCGCGAAAGATGGCGCGCCGCAGATTCTACTGACCGCCCGCGTGATGCTTACTTCGTCGCAGCGCGCAAGCGTTGGGCGGAGCTGCCCTGCCTGGGCGTCGGGCACTAAAGTGCCGACCACTGCGGTGCTCACAACGCCGGCGCAAAAAAAGCAACCGTGTCAAGCGGCGTTATTGAAGGAAGGTTTCCAAGGCTGTTTGGATTTCAAGACAGCATTCAAGATGGTGAGCAGTTTGCGCATGCATGCGGTCATCGCC
>JBGSWX010000554.1:0-1940 GCA_041751695.1 Burkholderiaceae bacterium
GCGCGGCTGACGGTCGAGCGCACCGGCGCCGTGGTGGCCACGCGCCTGCAACTGTTCCCGCCGGCGATTCGCGAAGACGCGATTTAAGTCGTCGATTAAAGGCGCGCGGCTGCGGCACAATGCAGTTATGACAGAAAGCGCGCAGCCACTTGTAATGGTGGTCGACGACGACCGGTTGGTGCTCGCCACGCTGGTCGCCGGTCTTAAGCAGGCCGGCCTTGCAGTCATCGAGACCGACAACGGCGACGACGCCATTTTGCTCGCCCGCAAGCACAAACCAAAGCTCGCAATCCTCGATATGCGTATGCAGGGCAAGTCCGGCATGGACGTTGCTCGTTACCTGGCTGCCAATACCGACACCGGCTTCATGTTCCTGTCGGCGTTCGGTGACAGCGACATCGTTGAGGAGGCGATGAAGATGGGCGCGCTGGGTTATCTGGTCAAGCCGCTGGACGTCCGGCAGATTGTGCCAGCCGTGCGCGCGGCACTGGCCCGCCCAGCCGACGAAAGAGCGGCCGCTGCGGTCGAGCCGTCGAGCGATGACCGACGCGATGTTGAGGTCGCCGTCGGCATTCTGATGGAGCGTTTGCGTCTCGACTACGACCGCGCGCTCGAAACCTTGCGCGCACAGGCCAGCGCCGAAGGCAAGCAGGTGGGAGAACTGGCGCGCCACATGGTCGAAGCAGCCAATCGTCTGAATTCGGTTCGCCGCCAGTGACGCAATCGCATGCAGGTCACCCGCTACATCGAACGCTACGGATTTCGCCGCTGGTATGAGCGGCAGTTGATCGAAAGCCACGCCTATCTGGCGCTTGGATTCGTCGCGCTGATCTTGTTGCTGTCCGGCATGGAGTTGCTGGGAGACACCCAATCAGCGTTTCGCTATCTGTTGGTTCTGATGACCGCGGCCGCCGGCGGCATGGTGCTGCTCGTGGCGTGGCGCCGATTCATCGCACTGCTTGTGCGCGCCGAACACTTCGGCGAAGCAGCCACGTGCCCGCAATGCAGGTCCTGGGGAAAATTCAGGGTACTGGCACAGGAATCATCGAGCGCCGAGCATCCGCCCGAAGCAGGCCGCCCGCATTGGCTGAAAGTGCGATGCAGGCAGTGCGAGGCAGAGTGGCGGTTAGAGTAACGATCACGGCTCACCGACCTTCCCACAACGTGAAGTAAAACGCAGCTCCGTGATCTTCGGCCGGTGCGGGCACGGCTTCGGCCCATACGCGGCCGCCGTGTCGCCGGATGATCTTCTGAACGGTAGCCAGGCCGACGCCGGTGCCCGGGAATTCGTTGGCGCTGTGCAGGCGCTGAAACATGCCGAACATTTTCTCAGCAAAGCGCATGTCGAAACCAGCGCCGTTGTCGCGCACAAAGAATACTTGCGAGCCGCTCTCCAGGGTGCAACCGAATTCAACGCGGGCGCTGCGCTGCCGGGCGCTGAACTTCGCGGCGTTACCAAGCAGGTTCTGCAGCACCAGGCGCAACAGGGTCGGGTCGCCGTCTGCCTTCACACCGGGTGCGACGATGAACTCGATCGATCGCGCAGGCTCGCGCGCGCGCACATCGTCGCGCAGGTCGTCGGAAAGCTCGCGCGCAATCTGCGATAAATCGACTCTTTCACGTGCCAATTCGCGGCTTGTCATGCGTGACATGTTGAGCAGCGTGTCGATCATCGTGTTCATGCGCTGGCTGGCGGCCACGATGCGGCGCAAATGGTCGCGGCCCAGGTCGTCGAGCGGCTTGCCGCGGTCGCCGTAGTCTTCAAGCACGATCGTCGCAAAGCCGTCGACAACTCGAAGCGGTGCCCGCAGATCGTGCGATACCGAATGCGCCAGGCTTTCGAGCTCGCGCGATGCGTTGCCGATTTCGTGCGTGCGCTCGGCCAGCTCGCGGTCGCGACCGTCGAGCGTGGCCTGCAGTTCGGCGATCTGATCAGCGGC
>JBGSWX010000555.1:0-8572 GCA_041751695.1 Burkholderiaceae bacterium
GGCGACACGGATGCCGAATTCGCGGTGCGTCGCGATGCCGGTGCCGACCGCCGTGCCGCCGATCGCGAGCGGCAACAGCGCCTCGACGCCGTGCTCGACTGCAGTGTGCGCAAAATCGAGCTGTGCCACGTAGCCCGAAAATTCCTGCCCCAGCGTTAACGGCGTCGCGTCCTGCAAATGCGTGCGGCCGATCTTGACGATGCCGGCAAACTCATCGGCTTTCGACGCCAGCGTCGTGCGCAGCGCTTGCAAGGCAGGAAGCAGTCGCCCGCGCAGCGCCGTTGCTGCTGCGACGTTGATCGCAGTCGGGAAAACATCGTTGGTCGATTGCCCGCGGTTGACTTCATCGTTCGGGTGCACTGCGCGCTCGACGCCGCGCTGGCGGCCGAGCAGCTCCGAGGCACGATTTGCCAGAACCTCGTTGACGTTCATGTTGGTCTGCGTGCCGGATCCGCTTTGCCACAGTGAAAGCGGAAACTGGTCGGCGTGCGCGCCGTTGAGCACCTCGTCGGCAGCGGCGGCGATCGCCGCAGCGTGCGCTGCATCGATGACGCCCAGCTCGGAATTGACCAACGCCGCCGCACGCTTGACCAGCGCCAGCGCAAGGATGAGTTCGCGTGGCATGCGCTCGTCGGAAATCGCAAAGTGGTGCAGCGCGCGCTGCGTCTGCGCTCCCCACAGGCGATCGGCCGCCACCTCGACATCGCCGAAGGTATCGTGCTCGATGCGGAAAGCGGCGGGCGGCTCTTTCATGTCACCACGTGCGGCGAGCATTGTGCGCCGATCGCGGCGGACTAAAGCTGCGGCAGCCTGAGTTGAATGCAGGGACGAGCGGCGTCGGCTCCCAGCAAAAGCTCGCCGCCGTGCAGCGCCGCCATCAACGTGCTGATTCGAAGATCGAGCAGCGCGGCATCGGACCAATCGGGATCGCTGGCGAGCCCCAACAGAAACGCTTCGACCATGCCGCGATCAACGTGGGCCTGAAGCGTCATCTTCGATCCTTCAGGCGCGCGCCGCGCGACGACGGCCAGCAGCCGATACATCAGGCGCTCGAGCCGGCGTGCATCGCCGCTGATCGACACGCCGGCGACATCGAGCTCCGATTGCAGCGACACGCCGTGCAGGGCGAGGACGCTGCCCACGCGTTCCATCGCGCGCGCAAGCGCCTCGTCGATGCGTTGAGCGGTCAACTCCAGCCGCAGCGTATTCAAAATGGCTCGACCGTCGTCGACGAACTCCTCCAGCATCAGCGTTTGATCGCGCGCATTGCGCGCAATCACGTCGGCCACGTGTTCCGCCCTGACCGCATCGATCGCACCTTTCTGCAACAGGTGCGTCCAGCCGAGGATGGTGTTAAGCGGCGTGCGCAGGTCGTGGTTAAAGCGGCTTAGAAGTGCGACTTGCTGCGCCAGGCGGCCACCGGCGTCGAGCTGCGCCAGCCATCGCGCACCGCAGCGCGCGTCGGTATCGGTCAAGGCGGCCGTCGTAGTCATCGTGCCACGCTACCTGCGGAAGCCCTTATAAAGAAACACTGCGTTTTTCGAAGGCACGCCGCCCACGTGTAGCAAATGCAAGACCCATTGGGTCCGCAACGGGCACGGTGCTTGCGAATAGTGTTGGACGAACGACATAACAGCTCTGCAGACGAATGAATTCGTTCGCATCGTTCTACTAAATAGGAGCACTACATGACGAAGCAAAATCAGCAACAGCCGAAACAGGACGAGCAGCAACAACAGAGCACCGGCCAGAAGGGTAAAAACCCCAGCAAGAGCGGCGGCGATGCCGGCTCCGAAGGTCAGGGGGGTGCGCGGCAATCCGATCAGTCGGGCCAGCAAGGTTCGCAACGCGGACAAACGGCCAGCCAGCACGGCGCGTCGTCGCCGGATGACGATGAATCGCCCGAAATGACTCAGGCCGGAGAAGGGTCGAACGAAAGCAAAGACTCGAGCGAAAAACTACGGCGCGGCGCGCTCGATACGCAGTACGGCACCGACAGCTCATCCAAGACCGACAAGAGTGACCAGCAAGGTAATCGGCCGCAAGGATCGTCGGGCGGCGCGGGCTCTGCCGACTCGTCGACAGGATCTGATCGCGACACAATGAGCAGTCCTCGCAAGGGCAAATAAGCTGCGGCTCCGCCCGCAAACCGGGACTAAACGGGGAGCATGCTCCCCGTTTTTATTGTTGACGCTACAAATGGCTGCTCGAGGTGAGCTCTGGGGTCGGCCAGGTGTCATCACGCTCCTGAGTGCGCGCCAGAGGCGGGGCATCGGCCCGCGGCAGGTATTTCGGGTCGCTCGCATTGCGCCTGGTTTTCAGCGCACGTGAGACCGCGTAGACGAGGCCGCCGATCACGGCAGCGCGAACAAGTAGGGACATTGACGTTCTCCTGGACTATGCAGCCTGCGGTTCGCCGGCGGGTACCGATCGCTCGGTATGCTGCGTGTAGACAAGCGCGCTGGTATCAAACCCCTGCGCGCGCGCCTTGTTAAGAAAATCCAAACGCCTGGCTTCATCGACATTCGGCCGGCGCGCGAGCAGCCATAAATGCTTGCGGTCGGCCGCCCCGACGATCGCCGTGCTGTAGTCATCTGCGACGTCGATGATCGTGTAATCCGACCACAGAAACGGCAGTACATCGAGCGTGGGCGACGAATACGAGATTTTGAAGCGCGACTGCGTCGCATCGTCAGCCAGCTTGGCGCGGCCGGTCGAGCGCCTGATGCTTCCGTCCGCGCGTCGGCAGAGGCTCAAAAGGCGCAGGCCATCTTCCGTGCGTGCGTAGGTCGCCCGTGCGTCGGAAACGCACTCTTTATCCTGCTTGTCGGGCAAACGCGCGATTTCGAACCAGCTGCCGACGAAGCGATCGAGATCGACATGCGCGGCGCTTGCCAGCGCTTTCTTGGCATTTTTCGCCACGACTGCTGCCACCAGTGCGCTGAGCGCGGTGATTGCCTGCGGGCCGAGCGCGGACACGTAAGGTCCGTACGCGCGCAGCCACCCGCCGAAGCCCTGGCCCCGCGCGCGGTCGCGCGGCACTTTGCGGCGAGCTTTCAGCACCTGGCGTACAAGAAGCGCTGCACCGGCGGCACCCAGGAACATCGGTGCTTTGCCGCGCCAGTACGCGCGCAGCGTCTTGCTCGTATTGGAGGCGCGCAAATCGGCCGCGTACACGCCGCGCTCGGCCGCCTCGATGTCGCTCTTTAGACGATCAAGCGCCGCTGCCATCTTTGGATTTGAGGTGGCCTGAACGCGACAGCGTGCGTCGCGTGGCCGCGAAGCTCAGGTTGTTGACCATTGAAGTAATTCCGCGCATCAGCAGGAACGCCGCACCTGCGTGGAGCGCTAGCGCAACGATAACGGCCACCACCCAGGGGACACCGGCGGCGACCGCGCCGTAGATCAGAGCGCCGATCAAAATGAGCCATGCGGTTACGCCGAGCAACGCAGCACCGACGGCACATGCCAGCATGGTCGCAGCCGACCACGCTGCTCGCTTCGCCTCGAGCTCGAGCAGATAGAACCGCGCGCCGAATGCGGCGCGCACGTCATCAATCAGCTGGGAGATGGTCGGCCGCGGCGCGGCGGTACCGCGGGGAGCGGGGGCCCCGTTGAACGCACTTTTCTCCCGTGCGGACGAGCCCGCGGCGCGCGGCGGAGCAGAAGCTCCCCCGCTGCGACGCGCTACCGTGTCGTCGGCAATATCCACCGCTGAACCGCCCGTGACTAAATCGATGCGTCAGCGCGACAGACGGCCAATCAACAATCCTGCAACGAGTGCAATGCCGACCACAGCCAGTGGGTGCGCGCGAATCTGATCGCGTGCCGATTCCGCCCACTCCTCTTCCATGGCCATGAAGTCGTCGTACTTTGCGTACAAGGTACTTTGTGCATCCGTCGCAGCCGACCGAGCACGGTCCAATGCGGGGCCCGCTTTGGCGGCGAGGCGGTCGACGGTGTCGTGCGCACCCTGCGCGACGCGATCTACCGTCGAGTGCGCGCGATCGGCCGTCTGGTCTGCGGAGACTCGGCCGGTGCTGCCGGTTGTTCCCATACTTCCCGTTCCCATCGTGCTACCTGTGCCCATGCCGGTCTTGGGGTTGGTGGTTTCCATGCGTGCTCCTCTTAATGAACTTGCAGATACTCTCGCGATGCGTGGCAGCCGCAGTTACGGTCGCCACGCTGCGAACTCGGGTTTAACGGACCGCGCCGCGACGGAACAAGTTGACGATCGCCAATAGGATCACGGCACCGACCAGCGATACGACCAGCGCACCGAAGCTGAATGCATCCTGATTGATCGAAGGCATGCCCAGCAACGGCGAGATCAGCCATCCGCCCAGCGCCGCGCCGACGATACCGACGATGATGTTCAGAAATATGCCTTGCTGCGCATCGGTCCGCATAATCAAACTGGCCAGCCAGCCAACGACGCCGCCCACGATGAGCCAGACTATGAAGTTAATCATTTCGTTTCCTCGGTTGGTTGGTGAAGTGAGTTTCTCTTAAGAACAAGTGGGCTTACCGATGCCCACAAGTCGTGCAATCCAGTTTAAGCAATAGGTGTGCCCGTGCAATAACCAAAGCAAAGACGATGCAAGGCCACCGTCCGCCTGGCATATACCTTGCATGCAACGCGGCTGCAGTCGCCACTTGCTCAAGGAGCACTGATGAAATCGAAACAAGACGTGCGCGTTCCGAAGTCTACGTCGGGTAGCAATGAATTCACTCTTGCGAAGCTCGGAAAAGGTTGCTGGGTGGTCGGCTACCAAGGTCGATTGATCGCCGGTGCGGTGTTGAGTTCATTGCCGGCGGCGGCAGCGTATGCGGCCGATCTGGCCCACGCATTCGGGCGGCAGAACTTCTTGCTGACGGTGGTCGAGGCCGGGCGTAACGTCGTCTTGTAGTCCTGTTGATGTTCTTCGCCTAGGCCCGCTTTTGCATTAATGGGCGTTTAGATCAGTGCGCTCTGCGTGCGCATGTACGTAGTCGTCCTCATCTAATCTCACTTCTTTCCTCCTGACCGGTCGCCGAGCGGACGCATAACTGCGGTATCGTTCCTGCGTATGCCCACGACGATGGGCGATCACCATGGGAAGGGTGAAATGGGTCATGCGTTAATCGTCGATGACGATTCCGACACGGCGGAAATGCTGGCGGAATTGGTCGCAAGCCAGGGATTCACCGCAGCCACTGCCCGCACGATGCGCGATGCACGGCGGCAGTTGGCGACCAGCACACCTGACGTTGTATTTCTTGATCTCGTCTTGCCCGACGGCAAAGGCATCGAGCTGTTCGACGACAAGGCCGCGCTGGCCGATACCGAAGTTATCCTGATCACCGGCCACGCAAGCCTCGAGACGTCGATCGAAGCCCTGCGTCTTGGGGCCGCTGACTATCTGATCAAACCGGTAAGCCTGGCGCAGGTGCAGGGAATTCTGAACCGCGTGATGCGCCCGGCCGAGTTACAGGCCGAAATTACCGACCTGCGTCAAGAACTCGATCGCAGCGGTCGCTTCGGCGATATGTGGGGTGGCTCTGCGGCCATGAAGCGCGTGTATGAGCAAGTCTCGCGCGTTGCCACCACCGCGGTCACGGTGCTGGTACAAGGCGAGAGTGGTACCGGCAAGGAACTGGTGGCGCAGACGATTCATTCGTTGAGCCGCCGCCGCAGCCGTCCGTTTCTCGCGATCAATTGCGGAGCAATTTCGCCGCACCTGATGGAAAGCGAAATCTTCGGGCATGAAAAGGGAAGCTTCACCGGCGCCAATCGGCAGCACCTCGGCTTTTTTGAGCGGGCCCATGGTGGCACCTTGTTTCTCGATGAAGTCACCGAAATGCCTCCGGATCTGCAGGTCAAGCTGTTGCGAGTGCTCGAGACCGGCACCTTCAACCGGGTCGGCTCCACTGAGACGCAGCGTGCCGATGTGCGCGTGCTCGGCGCCACCAATCGCGTGCCCGAGCGCGCGGTCGCCGAAGGCAAGCTGCGCGAAGACCTGCTGTATCGACTGAATGTCTTTCCGATTCGCCTGCCGCCGTTGCGCGAGCGCCGGGAAGACGTCATATTGTTGGCCGAACACTTCCTGGCTGAGATATGCAAGGAAGAAGGCCAGCAAAAGCGCTTCAGCAAGAGCGCGTACCAGCAACTGGACGAGTACGACTGGCCGGGCAATGTGCGCGAGCTTCGCAACGTCGTGCAGCGTGCCTTTGTGATGGCCTCAGGCGCTGTGATCGGCGACGAATGGCTCGAGCTCGGCGCCGGTCGTGCGGTGCAAGGCGACGCATCCGCACTGCTTTCGGTGCGTGTGGGGACCACGTTGGCAGAAGTTGAGCGTTCGCTGATTCTTGCCACGCTCGAACACTTCGAAGGCCACAAGGAGCGCTCCGCTGCTGCGCTCGGCGTCAGTTTGAAGACGCTTTATAACCGCTTGAAAGATTACGGCGGTGAAGCGGCGGCCACGCCTAAGGAACGACGGGTCGCATAGCGCCACAGGATCACCAGGCATAGTGATTGCTTAAAATGTCCTGCGCTTCCTCGCGCAGCGAGATAACGAAATGCGCGCGAGTACCAGGGCCCCTCAAAGCAAAACAAAGGGCTCAAATTCAACTTTTGATAGAGGAGCCAACCATGCAGCACACTGCACGTCACACATTGGCAACGGTGATGGTGACGACCGTAGCCGTACTCGCCTTGGGCGCATGCTCGCGGTCGGAGCGGCAGGAAGTCAAGGCTGAAGCCAAGCAGGCAACCAATACCGCCGCCAACGTGGTCGACAATGCGGCGCTGACTACTAAAGTGAAGGCGGCCTTAATTGCCGACGACTTGGTCAAAGGTACGCAGATAAACGTGGATTCCAGCGCCGGCGTCGTCAAGCTGACGGGCACCGTCGACACTCCGGCCCAAATGGCTCGCGCGGTCGAAGTCGCCAAGGGCGTACAGGGCGTGCAGCGTGTCGAGAGCAATCTGGCCTCGAGCCCGAGTGCCGCCCCGGGCGTGGTGCCGGGCACGCAGCCGCCGGGCACTTCCCCGGCCGCTACACCGGCGCCCAACACCATGACACCGCCGGCCAAGAAGCCGTAGCAACTCGCAGGCATCTTGCTTGAGCGACGCGGCTGATAAGGCCGCGTCGCCTTGTCTTGGGAGAACGTGATGGCTGACAATCAAGAAAAAAAACCAAAAACGAAGTGCAAGGCGAAGGTGATTACAAAGCTGCGCGCCGGTACAACGAAGCAACCCGCGAGTTTGTAAGAGAGGAAGACGTTGCCGGAGCCGCGCGTGATGCCGAGCCGCAAAGCGCGGGTGAAGAACAGCAACTTGAGCGCGCCGAGCAGGCAGGCAGACAGCGCGCGAAGGATGAATATCCGTGCTCGATCGGCCGGAGGACATTCAAACCGACAAGGGCAGCCGGAAGTAAGCGCGTTCTGGCACTGCGGCCTTGCTGCAGATTTTCCGCGCTTAAGCTTGTCGTGTCATGAGTAAGGCGTTCGTCAAGGAAGTCGACGATGAAGACGACGAGCTCGAATTGCCGCAGATTGAAGGCGTCCGCAACTACATAACACCCAACGGATACGGACGCTTAAAGCAGGAGCTCGTTCAACTGTTGAATGTCGACCGGCCGGAAGTGGTTCGCACCGTCTCCTGGGCGGCGTCCAATGGCGATCGCTCTGAAAACGGCGACTACATTTACGGCAAGAAGCGCTTGCGCGAGATCGATCGGCGCATTCGCTTTTTGACCAAGCGGCTCGATATCGCCGAGGTGGTCGACCCGGCTACGCGCGAAGCGACCGAGCAGATTTTTTTCGGCGCCACGGTGCTCTATTCCAACGCAAGTGGCGTCGAGAATCGGATCACCATCGTCGGCATCGATGAAGTCGATCCGGCGCGCGGCTATGTCAGCTGGATCTCTCCGATCGCCGGCGCATTGCTGAAGGCGCACGTTGGCGACCAGGTGTCGCTGCGCACGCCGGCGGGCATGGAAACCCTCGAAATTCTGGACGTCGACTACGCCAAGTCGTGAGCGAGTGTGCGGGTGCTGCTTCCGCCGGTGCGTGGACGCAGTATTTGCTGCACGTTCTTTACGCGCCGCAGCGAGCGTATGACGCGCGCCAGGTGCACCCGATCGTGCACCTGAATTTTGAAGTGAATCAGCGCGAGCTTGGCGTCTTCGTCCTCTAAATGGACGTTCAGGATATTTGACTCGGCTTCGGCGATCGCCACCGCGATGCGGCCCAGCACGCCGCGCTCGTTTAACGCGCTGACGTCGATGCCGACAGTAAAGTGGCTCGCGGTGTCTTTCGCCCACTGCAATTCGATCCAGCGCTCCGGATCGGCCCGGCGTGATCGCTGCGCATGCAGGCAATCGGCCTGGTGCACCGCCAAGCCCTGGCCCTTCCGAATGTGCCCGACAATCGGATCGTCCGGGATCGGGTGACAGCAACTGGCCATCTGCACCGCCATGCCCTCGGTGCCGCGCACGACGACAGGCACCTGGCTCGCTGGCGAAACCGGCCGCGCACTTTGCGCGGCTTCGCCTTCGACCGACGAGCCGAGCGCAAGCTGGCGCGCGAC
>JBGSWX010000556.1:0-2313 GCA_041751695.1 Burkholderiaceae bacterium
GGTGCCAGCACGAAAATACTTTTCGATCAACGCGGCGATCGCACGAGTGCGCACCTCGGCCGGGATGTCACCTGCCTTCACATTGCCGAGGAGCGAATGCACCAGGACGCCGTCGCAGACCTCGATTGCGATCTTGGCCAGATACTCGTGCGAGCGATGCATTGGATTGCGTGTCTGGAACGCTGCGACGCGCGACCAGCCGAGCCGCTCGAATTCGGTGCGAGTCTCGGCGGGCGTCATGAACAAAGAGCCGTACTTCGCTTTGAAGCCGCCGTCGGAGAGCACCTGAACCGGACCGGCGAGATTCACTTCGCCCTGCTCCATGACCATTTTCACGCCAGGGTGCTCGAGATCCGTGGTTCGGAACACGGACAAGCACTCGTGCGCCTTGTCGATCGAGTACTTCTCCGAGACCTTCATCACCGCGAGCGGTCCGTCGATGTCGTCGCTGGCCAGCTTGATGTCGTCGCCGACACGAATCGAATCGGCGGTCCTGGCATCAACCGACAACGTGATCGGGATCGGCCAGAAAAGGCCATCTGCCGTCTGAAAGCCGTCGCAGACCCCTTCCCAGTCGGCGCGCGTCATGAAGCCTTCGAGCGGAGTAAAGCCGCCGATACCGAGCATGATCAGGTCGCCCTTCTCGCGCGAACTGACGCGCACCGCCGGAAGCGTTCGCGCACGCGCACGCGCGGCCGCGAGCGGCTCGCCTGCCGGCATCAGCGGCTTGAGGGCACCTCCTCCGTGCGGCGTGACTAGGTCAGGCAAGGTTTTCGGGTGTTACCAGATGGTTTCGTAACGCTCAATCGAGCAGGTCCAACAGTGTGCGCGCGATCACCTTCGTCGCGCGCCGCAGGTCTTGCAGCACCAGGTGCTCGTCGGCGCGCTTGGCGTTTGACTCGAGCACAGTGCGCGGCCCCGCGCCGTAGATTGCCGCCGGCACGCCGGCTGCGGCGTACAGCCGCACGTCGGTGTAAAGGGGAGTGCCCGAGGTGGGAATCGGCTCACCGAACACCACTTCGCCGTGTCGTTGCAAAGCGTGCACCAACGGCGCGTTGCGTGCATCTGGCTTCCACGCGTCGGCCAACAGCAGTCGCTTGATCTCAACGCGGATGCCGGGAACAGTGGCTGCTGCGTCGGCGATGACCCTCCGAACATCTGCCTCAACTTCAGCGGGGTTCTCTTCGGGGATCATGCGACGGTCAAGCTTAAGCACGACCTTGCCGGGCACGACGTTGGTATTCGTGCCGCCTTCGATGCGACCGACATTCAGGTACGGATGGGTGATGCCCGGCACGTCCGATGTGACCAATTTGTATTTCCGATTCTGCGCGTAAAGTGCATTGAGGATCGCGGTCGCGCCCAGCAGCGCGTCGACGCCGGTGTGCGGAATCGCGGCGTGTGCCATCTTGCCGTGCACGGTGACTTCCATCTGCAGGCAGCCGTTGTGCGCGGTGATCACCTGATAGCTGAAGCCGGCCGCGATCAGGAAGTCCGGCTTCGTGAGCTTGTTCTTGAGCAGCCACGCAGAGCCGAGCTCGCCGCCGACTTCCTCGTCGTAGACGAAGTGCAGTTCAACACTGCCATTGAGCTTTGCATCGAGCGATTCGAGTGCGCGCACCGCGAAGGTGTAACTCGCAAAGTCGCTCTTGCTCACTGCGGAGCCGCGGCCGTAGAGCTTGCCGTTTTCGATCTCGGCGCCGTGCGGGTCATGCTTCCAACCTTCGCCCGGCGGCACCACATCGCCGTGCGCGTTGAGTGCGATCGTCACACCGTCGCCGTAGCGACGCCGCACGATCAGGTTGGTGATCGACTGCAGGCCGTGATCGCGTACCTCCTGCGCAGGTACGGGGTATTTCTCGGTTTCGAAGCTGAAGGCGTGCAGCAGTTCCGCGGTGCGCTCCGCGTGCGGTGCATTGTTGCCCGGCGGGGTGTCGGTCGGCACGCGCACCATCTCCTGCAGGAAGCGCACCTCCTCGTCGAAGTGCGCATCGATCCACGCGTCGAGTGCAGCGTAAGAAGTCGTCACGACAGTTCGGTGGCCAACTGGTCCAGCAGCCGCTGGAACGCGCGCACACACAGCTCCGCGTCATCGTTGGTAATAGCTTCGAGCGGGTTATGGCTGATGCCCGAGTTTAGTCCGCGCATGAACAGCATCGCCTGTGGCATCACCTCGTGAAGTTTCATTGCGTCGTGGCCCGCGCCGCTCGGCATGCGATGGATAGGCAGGCCGAGCGATTTGACCGCGCGCTCCCAGCGCTGCTGCCACACGGGCGCGCTCGGCGCGGCGGCGGCGCGCAGCGCCTCCTCCAC
>JBGSWX010000557.1:0-3620 GCA_041751695.1 Burkholderiaceae bacterium
CGCGCGGCGAAGCGACCGCGGGCGCGGCGGCAGCAGCACGCGACGCTTCTTCGACCTTGGCGCTTTCCAAATGCCGGAGCAAATCGGCTTCGCGCACATTGAAGCCGGCAAAGTTGCCTTCAGGCGTGTCCTCGACAATGAAGTCGGGGACGATGCCCTTGGCCTGGATCGAGCGGCCTTTGGGTGTGTAGTAACGCGCAGTCGTGAGCTTGATCGCGGCCGGGTTATCGCCATCCATGCGCAACGGAATAATGGTCTGCACCGAACCCTTGCCGAACGTTTGCGTGCCGAGCACGATGGCGCGCTTGTGATCCTGCAGCGCGCCGGCGACGATCTCGGAGGCGGAAGCCGAGGCGCCGTTGACCAGCACGATCAGCGGCACTGTTTTCGCCTGCGGCGGCAGCTTCGACAAAATGTCTTCGCCGCGGCCGCGCAGGTAATCCTCGGGCGCTGCGACAAACTTGCGGCGCGCATCGGGGGTGCGGCCGTCGGTCGAAACGACGAGCGCCTTGGCAGGCAGGAATGCCGCCGTGACACCGACCGCCGAGTGCAGCAGGCCACCCGGATCGTTGCGAATATCGAGCACCAGGCCCTTTAACGGCCCCTGCTTGTACAAATCGTTGATGTGCTTGACCAGGTCGTCGACAGTGCGCTCCTTGAATTGCGAGACGCGAACGAAGCCGTAGCCCGGCTCGATCATCTTCGACTTGACCGACTGCACCTTGATGACGTCGCGCACCAGCTTGAATTCAAGCGGCTTGTCTTCGCCCTTGCGCGCCACGATCAGCGTGATTCCGGTGCGCGGCTTGCCGCGCATCAGCTTGACCGCCTCGGGCAGCGTCAGCCCGCGCGTGACTTTGTCGTCGATCTTGATGATCAGATCGCCGGCCTTGATACCGGCGCGCGCCGCGGGCGTGTCGTCGATGGGCGCAATCACCTTGATGACGCCGTCTTCGGCGCCGACTTCGATCCCCAGGCCGCCAAACTCGCCCTGGATATCGCTCTGCATGTCTTTGAACGCGTCGGCATCCAGATAGGCCGAGTGCGGATCGAGCCCGGCGAGCATGCCCGAGATTGCCTCGTGCATCAGCTTTTTATCGTCGACCGGCTCGACGTAGTTCGCCTTGACCGCGCCAAAAACGTCGGTGAAAGCGCGGATTTCTTCCAGCGGGATGGGGCCGCGCGTGTCGCGGAATGCGTAAGCCGAGATACCCAGGCTCACCAGCACGCCGGCGACCGCACCGACGCTGATTAACCCAACACTACGAGCCCTGCCAGCCATGCCACCCCCGTTTGACGTTCGTTCCTGTTCGTCCACAAACCACACTAGCGTGCCGCAAGCCGTCTAAGCGCAGCAAATGGCCGCTCTTGGAAACCTACTTCAAAGTATAGGCCGGGACAAACGTTTGCAACCGCCGTGCCGACTCTGCAATAAATGTCGGACAGCGACCGGCGCCGTTACGTTCCTTACCACCGAGGCACCGTTGCACCGACAGACGGTGGCGCCGCAATTACCCGCGCTTGGCCTGGCCCTGTGCGGCCACCGCCTGCACGGCACGCTCGATCTCGGCCGCGTTTCCGAGGTAATAGTGCCGGATCGGTTTGAGTTGGGAATCGAGTTCATAGACTAGCGGACGTGCGGTCGGTACGTTGAGTGCGACGATCGCTTCGTCGGAAAGATGGTCCAAATGCTTGATCAGCGCGCGCAGGGAGTTGCCGTGTGCCGCGACCAGCACGCGCCGGTCGCGCAAAATTGCAGGCGCGATCGAATCGCTCCAGAAGGGCACGACGCGCGCGACCGTGTCCTGCAGGCTTTCGGTGGCGGGCATGTGTTCGGGCTTCAGATGTTTGTAGCGCGGGTCGGCGCCTATGTGGCGCGGATCCGAAGGCGGCAGCGGATCGGGCGCCACCGCGTACGAACGGCGCCACGCCAGCACCTGCGCCTCTCCGAACTTGGCTGCGGTCTCCGCCTTGTTCAGACCCTGCAGCGCGCCGTAGTGGCGCTCGTTCAGGCGCCAGCTGTGAACCACCGGCAGCCACATCAGATCGAGGGCGTCGAGCGCGATCCACAGCGTGCGGATCGCGCGCCTCAGCACGGAGGTGTAGGCGATGTCGAAGCTGAAACCCTCTTGCCGCAGTAGCTCGCCGGCGGCTTGCGCCTCGCGCCGTCCGTTGTCGGTTAGGTCGACATCGGTCCAGCCCGTGAAGCGATTCTCGAGGTTCCATTGGCTCTCGCCATGGCGCAGCAGGACCAACTTGTACATGACCTATTCTATAATTCCGCGCTTTTCCTTCGTCGCCTCCGTTGCGGACCTCTGTGCAATTCTTCATTGATAACTTTCCCCTCATTGGGATCGCATTGGCCAGCGGCGCGATGCTGATATGGCCGATGATTCGCGGCCGCGCGTCGGGCCCTGCGCTGTCGACATTGCAGGTCACGCAGCTGATCAACGGCAAGAACGCGACGATCGTCGATATCCGGCCGCCGGAGGAATTTGCCAAGGGCTCGCTTCCGAACGCACGCAACATGCCGGCAGACAAGGTCAAGGATCGCGCCGGCGAGTTGAAGAAAGGGCTGAAGAAAGACGCGCCGCTGATCGTGATTTGCGCCAACGGCAGCGGCGCCGGCAAAGCCGCCGCGCAGTTTCGCTCGAGCGGTTTTAGCGACGTCTTTGTCTTGAATGGCGGTCTTGCCGCGTGGCGTGAAGCCGGGCTGCCGATCCGGACGTAACAGGACACCCATGACCGCAGCCGTCGTCATGTACAGCACTGCCGTGTGCCCGTATTGCCAGCACGCCGAAGCGCTGCTGAAAGCGCGCGGTGTGACCAGCATCGAGAAAGTCCGAGTCGATCTCGAGCCCGCGCGGCGCGATGAAATGGTCACGCGCACCGGCCGCCGGACGGTGCCGCAGATTTTCATCGGTGAGACCCACGTCGGCGGCTTTGACGATTTGTCCGCGCTCGATCGAGACGGAAACCTGAGCGCGCTGCTGGCGGCATAACGGCGGCATCGATTTATCAAGGAAGAAAATGAACGACACCACCCCCGCCGTTAACCCAAGCGGCACCGAGCAGGCACCGGTATTCCAGTTGCAACGCGTTTATCTGAAAGATGCGTCGCTCGAGATGCCGAATGCGCCGCGTATTTTTCTCGAAGCCGAAGCGCCTTCGGTCGACATCCAGCTGGAAGTCAGCAATTCGGAGGTGGTCGAATTCGTGCACGAGGTCGTGGTGCGCGTGACCGCCACTGCCAAGGTGAAGGACAAAGTGTTGTTCCTGGTCGAGGGCAAGCAGGGCGGCATCTTTGAGATTCGCAACCTGTCGAGCGATCAGATGGGGTCGGTGCTCGGCGTCGTGTGCCCGGGCATCGTCTACCCGTATCTGCGCGCCAATGTGGCCGATTTGATCGCGCGCACCGGCTTGCCGGCGATTCATCTGGCCGAGATCAACTTCGAAGCGTTTTATCAGCAAAAGATGGCGGCGATGGCGCAACAACAGCAGCCCGCCGGCGTCCCGGCGGCACCGGCCAACGGTAGCGGCGCGGCCACCGCATAACGTCACACCCTGCATGAACATCGCGGTGCTCGGCGCAGGCGCGTGGGGCACGGCGATCGCGTCGG